>CBFHVG010000012.1:0-59186 GCA_965659005.1 uncultured Balneolaceae bacterium | reverse complement strand
GCCAAGCGGCTGTAATTGCAATGATGATTAGAATTATGCTGTCTCTTTTATTCAATTTGAAGTCAGTTAGTCTCATTTTATAATTATTTAAATCTGAATCGTATACCAATGTTTGCGTTGATACCCGGAGTGTTGAAGCCTATTACTTCATTATAATCCTGATTGAGCAAATTTCTTACATCACTAAATATACTGATTCCTTTTTCAGAAATAGAATATTCGGCGAATAAATTTACAAGATGATAGGGGTCTAGAACAACATCACTGGGTATGAATGTAATCGGGTCAAAAAATAAATCTGTTCTGCTGCTACTATATATCCATTGTAGAGAAGATGTTAATCCTTTAACCGGAGAAATATTTATTGTGGTACCAACTCGGTTTTTTGGCCTTCGGAGTAAGTTGAAGGTACCATCACCGGTTGCATCTGCAATCTGTTCTCCATCCAGCCAGTTATAAAAAGTATTTACTGAAAGTTTAGGAGAGAATCGATAAGACACAGACGTTTCAATACCCTGATCTTCCTGGCGGTTAATATTTATTAATTGACCTGCAAAGCCACTGAATAGAATAAGATTGTCAATCTCTCGATTAAAGTAGCTCATGGAAATGTTTAAACTATTAGAGAAAAGAGAAGCTGATATACCACCATCAATGCTAAAACTTTTCTCAGGATTTAAATTTGAGTTAGAACCAAATGGTCCAAAAAGTTCACTCAGAGTAGGAGCTCTGAAACCAGTAGATACTGAAGCCTGTACTTTCAGATCATCCAGAGTATCATTTCCAATAAGGATGTTATAAGATGGTGAAATATTATAAGTGAGTTCATCACCAAACTCAGAATGTTTGTTATATCTGAGGCCTAATTCAGCATTGAAACCGTCATAGTTTCTAAAAAATAAGGAGGTGTAAGGGCTGAGAATGTCAGCATCGAATTCTCCACCATTTCCTGTAGGTGTTTCAAACTGTTGATATGCAAAACCTCCTAATATCTGAATATGATCTGAGAGGTATTCAGACGCAAATACATCAGCATTCTGTGCTGAACCTTCAGTTTTAAAAGGTGTCGGACTAAATGAAGAAAAGAAAGCATTTGTCGTTTCAGTGTATGAATACTGCCCCTGAATACTAAATGTATTCTTCGAGTATTTAATTACTGCTGCAGGGTTTATAAGTTCCAGTGTAAGATCATTGTCGGCATCAGCGAAAGAACCATCATCAAATTCTGCCTCAAAAAAGGAATAATTTAGGGATGGGGTGATTGTCAACCCATCTACTGGTCTAATGGTAACTTTACTTAAAAATGCATTTGAATTGATTCCATCTTCATCAAAGTCATTACCTTGCCCAGGATCTTCAGCTTCAGAAATCCCATCACTTCCCTCATAAGAGTAATTCAGTACATAACTTATTTTCTCTGTTCCTCCTGCAATATTGGCTGCTGCATTCACTGAATTGAAAGACCCGTATGATATACTGCCATCAGCACTTATCAATCGATCTGAGGCATTTTTAGTGATAATATTGATCACACCTGCTATAGCATTAGTACCGTATAATGTTGATTGCGACCCTTTCACGATTTCAACACGCTCAATATTTGATAATGGCAGTAATCTTAGATCAAGTGCTCCGCCATTTCCTGAGGGATCACTCACTGGAATGCCATCAATCAAAAGCAGTGTGTATTCATTATCCGCACCCTGGAGATAAATACTTTGTGTATTTGTTCTATTTCCGAAAGAATTGTTTACGATGACACCACTCTGAGCATTAAGTAATTGACCAAGGTTTCTGCTCAAATTTTTCTGAATCTCAGTGCGATCAATTACTACAACATTTTTAGAAGTTTGCCTTGCGGTTTGGATTATTTTTGATGCTGTTACATTTATAGGATCCAATATAACCGTGTCTGCAGCTGCTTGATTTACCTGTGCTTGTGCAGTAGTGCAAACACACAGAAGCAAAAGAGCTGCGCTTTTAAGTTTTAATAAATTGCTCATTGTATTGTTGATTTAGTTAACAATGAGCTTTCGGTATTTAAGTTGGAAATGAGAAGAATTGAATAATCAATAATCGCATATCCGGCTCTTCCTCCGAAAGCCTGTACGAAAGCAAATAGGCAGGTCTTCTGGCTTACTCTTCATTAGTCGCCTTCCCGTTTCGCTAAATAGAAACAGTGGCAGTAAAGTGACTAGTGAACTAATAGAGCATACAGCTACGGGGATAGCTCCGGATTTACACCGGATTCCCTTTTAATTCTGAGCTACTAACTCAGGAACCTAATGCTACTTTAGATTAGGCTTTTGTTATAACAAGAGCAAGTTAAGATTCTTCTAAACCCTTGTGCTAAAGTCGATTTCTCAATTTTTTATGTTGATAAATATCACCAGAAAAACTTCAATTCATTGAATATCAATAAGATTCGAGTGGGTAAAAATTGTGATTAATTATTAATGTAAAAATTCAAGCACTTTAGTAAATGGACTTTGAAGATTGGAGTAGAAAACAAATATTCTGAAAAATCATACTAATCATTAATTCATATATGAAATCAATTATTCTAGTATTTATAACAATCTTCTCAAGTGTAGAGCCTTTATCTGATTATAAAATTCAAAATTCTGAGGAAGATGCAGTCCGACAAACAATAGTTACTTTATTTGAAGGGATGAAGGAGTCCAATGCAGACAAAGTTAAATCAGCTTTTGCTGATGGTGCTATTATGAAAACTATTGGGCGCGATACGGACGGTAATGCAGTTGTTCGAGACGGTTCGGTTGATTCTTTTGTTGAAAGCATCAGCAGTTTTGAAGCAGGAACGCTGAATGAGAAAATTCTTAGTTATGAAATTCGAATAGATGGTCCCTTAGCTTCAGCTTGGACACCCTATGAATTCTATAGAGGTGAGGAGTTTTCGCATTGTGGGGTAAATTCATTTCAGCTGGTGAATGATGGCGAGAACTGGAAAATTGTTTACATCATTGATACTCGAAGAAGAGATAACTGCCAATAAGGACCTTATGAATAAAATAAATATCAAAAGAACAATCATAGTTGGCTGTATTAGCTTACTAACATTACCAGTAATAGCCCAGAGTGGGATCGATAAGAATGAAGCAGTAAAAACGATTGATGGAACCATTGAGGCTCTATATGCTTCAATATCAGGAGAAAAAGGGGAACCTCGAGACTGGGAGTTATTTCAACATCTGTTTACTGAAGATGCCAGATTAATACCAACAAGTGAACATCCTGACGGTAGCAATACAATTAGAACACTAAGTCCGGAGCAATATAAGACCAACGCTGAGCCCTGGTTGGTAGAGAATGGGTTCTATGAATATGAGACCAATAAAGTAGTTCAAAAATATGGCAGAATAGTGCATGTGTTCAGTACTTATGGCTCGAAAAGATCTAAAACTGATACTGAACCGTTTATGTCAGGTATAAACAGTATTCAATTATTCAATGATGGTGAGCGTTGGTGGGTTGTTAGTGTCTACTGGGCAGCCAATTCAGAAAGAAACCCGATTCCAACAGAATATAGAGGTAGCCTAAAATGAAAAAAGCCGCAGCGCGGCTTTTCTCTAATTAGTTGCAGTAACGAATTATCCGTTATTCTTCATATTCTGGATTTCAATACGTACTTCCTGCGCTAATTTTTTTAATTCCTGAAGGTTTTTTCTAGCACGTGTACCAGCTGCTTTATTCCCCTTATCGTAGAATTTTTCCATTTCTGATGTAGCTGCATCAACTAAGTTTTTGATATCGTCTACTCGACTCATCGTGTAACTCCATTTATTATTGTTAACTGTTTCATTTGAAACTGAACTAAACTATATATTTAGTGGCTTTCATATCAAGTTAAAAAGCACATTAGGTGCATTTTTTTTTAACCGCTCGATTTAGCTTGTAGATACTATTCTAGTTTCATTCATCAATTTTGGCCAGAGAGAAAAATCTGAAGGTGTAGTCAGAATAAAATCTTGCTGAAATTCGTGAAATTCTTTAGGTAAATATCTAGTCTTAAATGATTCATCTAAGTCTAAGGTAGTTAAACTCTTAACCCTTCCTTTCCCTTGTATAATTTCATCCCTGTCATCCATTGAAAAAAGGACTATTTCATGATCATCAAAAGTCTTTTCTATAGCCTTAGTAAGGTCGCTTAAACTCAGATTAAAGACATTACCATTGTCATCTTTAACTAGACTAGAAAGTAGTAAAAATGGGGTCTCAGGCAACTGATCAATTAGAGATTTATTTACTACAACCTGATTTTCTGTGCGTAAAATCATCTCTTTTTGATACGAATTCATACCTATGGTAGAGATGCCATGATCAGCAAACAATGCGATTAATCTTCTGTTTAAATCTTTAATAGCTCGAATTTCAGCATCCTCTCTCATCATTCCGGTTTGAATGAGTCTTTCGGTATACTCGCTTCCTCCATGAACAATTATACCTTGTCTGTCTTTATGAGCTGAAAGCGACTTCGCAAATGCAGTTAAAAAAAGAGCATTATCCAAATGCTCATGATCAAGAACAGCGATATATTTCATGAATTATGTGTTTCCAGACAAGAAATTAGATTTGAAGTGGTATGGGAGCAGGTCAACCGTCAAAAGCTTTGAACGCGTTCCATCACTATGATGTAAATGAATATCATGAAAGGGTAGATGCTCGTATATCACTTGCCGGCATGCCCCACAAGGGCTCGAAAATTCACCATAAGCAGTATGGACATAAATTGATTTGAAATTAGTGTGCCCGGTAGCATAAGCTTTGGCTATGGCAACACGTTCAGCGCAAAGACCAAGCTGCCAGTTGTCCACTTCAATATTCACGCCCTCAATGAAGCCATTTTCTAATTCAATTAAACAAGCTACAGGGAATTTCGACTGTTTTACTATGGCTTTTGGTAGCAATGTCTGCAAAGCTGTACCGATATCAGCGGAGATGCTTTTTTTAGCATCATAAAGCTCGATTTCATCAATATCATCACTCTTCATGTAATCCATATTGAATTGACTTACCCAGTAATTCAATAAATCAGGTTCATCATCAACTGCTATAATGAGTTTTACTGGGTAATCAGATTCGCTGAGGCATGAAAATAAAGCGGCTTGTATGGCAGTAATAGTTAAGGGGAAAGATACATTTTCAACTCTAACCCCTGCATAATATGCACCAGTTTTACCCTGAACAATAGCAGCCGAGGGTTGATTAGAATAGGGGCAATAACTGCGTGATTTTAGTTCAGACCAGTTCATTCTCAATTGTATTCAATAATTGCTGATTGAGCAAGATCAGCAATTTCAGCACGAATCTGACTTATTTTCTTCCCAAAAGTCCTTTTTGGATAAGTACGATTTGTAAGAACGATTACAGTTAGATTTTTTTCTCTATCTATCCACAAACTTGTTCCTGTAAACCCTAAATGTCCAAAAGTATCATTGCTGGCCAGTTGCCCGGCAGTCGAAAGTCCATATGATGATTTTCTATCGAAACCCAGACCTCGATCATTAAAAGTTGATTGTTTTGAGGTAAATAAATCAATGGTTTCCTTTGTTAAATATTGATTACCACCATAAATACCATCATTCAACAGCATAAATGCATATTTCGCCATATCCCGTGCACTTGAAAATAGTCCTGCATGTCCGGCAATTCCATCCATAAAATAAGCTCTTTCATCATGAACTTTGGCTTGAACCAACCCTCTACCATAGACTTCGTCAATCTCAGTTGGTGGAATTCGGTTTACCATCCATCGCCCCATTGCTGCTGGATTATAGAAAGAGGAATATAAGCCCATAGGGAAGTAGAATTCCTTTCTTACATAACGGTCAATTCTTGAACCCGCAACTTCACTGATTACTTCAGCAAGTAAAATCATACCCAAATCACTGTATACATATTTACTACCGGTTTCGTATTCCAAAGGCTCATTTTTGATAGCTTCAATAATCTCTTTTCGAGTTTTGAGTTTATCAACATAAACCTTGAAAGGAGGGAGACCTGTCTGATGAAGAAGTACATCCCTTATTGCTATATCTCTTTTATCATCAGTATCGAATTCAGGAATGTATTTAGATAGTTTATCATCAAGGCTTAGTTTTCCTTCATCAACTAACTTCATTGTTGCCGTAGTAGTAGCCATTACTTTTGTAATTGAGGCCACATCATACACATCATTAAACTTTACGGGCTTGGTTTTTTCATAATCGTGGTAGCCAAATCCTTTCTGATAGGTAATAACCCCATCTTTCATAACCGCTACAATACCTCCTGGAAAAACAGAATCCTGAATAGCTTTTTCCATGACATAATTTATTCGCCTAAGTGAATCAGAGCTCATTCCAACAGACTCAGCTCGGTCAGATCGTATTGAACTTTGTTTGATCTGAATCCCATCCCCAATTTTATATAATCCAGGAATATCAATAGGCAGTTTACCCTGAATATCAGCAGCCCCAAATAAAGCAGGTACTGTTTGTTGTATCTGTGTGTAATGATTAGACCAGCTTAGCACATGAACGCTCGATTTTTTCAAGTCCTTTAATACATAAGGATTACCAAATGACACCAATACAGTCGGCTGTTTCATATTCTGAATCTGCCATAAAAGTTGAAGCTGCTTTTTCTCTAGCTGAATAGGCTGTTGAGATCGCAATGCAATGAATGAACCTATTATGACAAGATCAGAGTTTCTGGCATCTCTCAGAATACGTCCTTTCTCTTCAGCACTTGAGCGTTTATCAAATACTCTGAATTTAACATCAGGATGGTGATCTCTAACATAGCGCACTAAGGGTGTTCCTGTTGAACCACTTTCATCATCAGAAACAGCAAGAACCATAATCTTAGGATACTTAGAGGCCTGTATCGGTAGTATATTGTTTCTGTTCTTTAATAAAGTAACTGATTCACGAGCTATTTTTTCAGCTATAGCCTCATATTCAACCCTGTCAATGAGAGTTGGTAATTCTTCAAGTTTGACATCATTTGCATCAAATAACTGATGTTTCTTTTTAAGATTAAGAATCTTTCTGACCGACACGTCCAGTCTTTCCTCGGTTAGTATTCCAGCTTCTACTGCTTTCTCGACTTCATGAATTGCAGTTTTCACATCAGGAGATATAAGCATGATATCTGCTCCAGCTTCCAGAGCCTGGACAACTGCAGATCCAGGAGAATATTTAGATGCAATCCCATTCATTTCAAGACCATCTGTAATAATGATCCCTTCAAAATTCAGAGAATCAATTAGAATCTCATTTAAGATTGTTTTATCAAGTGTGGCTGGTAAACCAGTTTCTTCCGATAAATTAGGGTAGGCTATATGAGCACTCATGATGCTGCTTAACCCTTTATCTATAGCCGACTTAAAAGGGATGAACTCTAAGCTATCTAAACGGTCATAATCATGGTTTACAATCGGCAGATCAAGGTGGGAATCAATATCTGTATCGCCATGCCCAGGAAAATGTTTAGCTGTTGAAACAACTCCTTCTGATTCAACTCCGGCTATAAATGCATTACCAAATGTGGAAACCATATTTGGATCAGCAGAAAAAGATCGAACATTAATAACAGGATTATCAGGATTGTTGTTGACATCCAAAACGGGTGCGAACACTTGATTCACGCCCAGTGCTTTTGCTTCAATAGCTGTAATTTTCCCAACCAGATAAGCATTATTTGGGTTGCCAGTCGCTGCGATTCCCATTGCTGGGGTAAAGCGGGTAGTTCCGTTAACTCTCATCGCAGCACCATATTCCATGTCCTGCGTTATCCATAGAGGTAGATCTGTGATACGCTGTAATTTATTGGTAAGAGTAGCCTGGCCATAAATATCACCATTCATGAAAATGATACCCCCGATATGGTGATCTTTTACCAGATCCATCAAATTTTTGAATCGGTCTTCGTCCTCACTTGTAAATCTCCCATAGGCAGGTACTACAAATAATTGCCCAATTTTTTGCTCAAGACTTAGCGTATTCATAAGGCTATCGACACTCAGCCTGTTTGATACTGAGTTGATACCAAGATCAGCAAATGGATAGCTAACATTTGGATCAAAATATGGTTCAGATTCAAGGGACTGAGCATACAAAGGTTCAGCCGAACTCAATGTTATAGCAAATAAGAATAAAAAAAGGAGGTGGCGACACTTGCTGCGAGTGTTGTGTGCTGTTTCCTGTGGGGTTTTAGTCATTTCTCCTAACCGGATGTTATTGTAGTCTGATACTTATATTATGTGTTTAATAACTGAAAAAAACGTACGAACCTAAAGTTAATTTTCAGGTTTCAAAATCATTTTCTTAGGTCTCATTACAACAAATAGACTGCTGTCTTGATGCAAGTTCCTGTAGTTTCCATTCAACCAGGAATCTATTTGATCACCATAATGACTCGAAAGTGGATTTCCTGATTGTCCTGTTGAAAGGATACTGTAAGTTGCAGACATGTCAGAAAAATCAACTATTCTTCTTATAGATGGTCCGAGCACCATTTCAAATGGTTGTTCCCAGCTATATTGACCATTATTAACCGACATACCGTGCCCAACAGCAGGATAAGGTCCTTTTTGCAGTACATTATTAACAATAAGTTTCAGAGCGGATGGGGCATCTTCTTCCTCGGCTGCCTGTGAAAATAATGGCGGTTCAAAGGTGATAGTGTGAAGCTGTTCCCATCTCCAGTTAAATGATTCGTTTCCTAGTGAATCGGATAGAAACAAAATGGCATCCTGAATACTTTTAAGAACTATGTCGTCTTTACTTTCGATAACCTCTGTATTTGTATTATCAAAAAAGCTACTTCCATCTTTCATAAAACGGGTTAGGGTTCTTACTGGTATGTTTTCATGATGAAGAAAACTGTCGAAAGTATCTTCTCCGAATTCGTCCGTAAGGGTGTTTTTGGTAATATTCAGGAATATGGCATCAAACAAAGAAGCAGCTGTTGCGGAGTTTTCATATTTGAAATCCCAGTTCTCAAGATATTCTACCACTTCGTCAAAATTATAGACATTCTGATTTCTTATGATATCAAGAATGACAGGAGTGTTCTTTTTTGCGAATTCAGAATAGCTGTCGTTTTGTAGCGTACCAAAATCTGTAAAAGTAAACTGAGTATCAGCGGCTAAAATATTGCTAATTCGCTCTATACGAGAAGGTGGTTCCCAGAAAGTTGCTATATAATATGGATAATTTTCGGTATGCAGCTTGTTATTTGCGTTAGCTATCCAACCTCTTTCAGGGTTTATAACTTTGGGCATTTTTTCGAATGGGATCCAGCCATCCCAGTCATTTTCAGGTTCCCAGCCATTTCTGAATGTAATTGGATCTCCTCGTCTCAGAGGCAACTTGCCAGTCGAAAACATGGCAATATTTCCAGCAACATCTCCATAGACCAAGTTCAAACCTGGTACTCCAAAGGAAGGTAGAGCATCTTGAAATTCTTGAAAATTGTTTGCCCAGTTGATTTCATAAAGAGTCTTAAACTCATTAGATAATTCATAACCTGTCCATTGCATTGCAATTACATGATCATCTGTGAGATGTTGATCGGGATGTATGTCAGAAATAATTGGACCATGCTTAGACTTTCTAATCTCAATCACTTGCTCATCACCATCTTTCACTTTTATGATTTGCTTCTCTACATCGAAATATTCGTACACTGCTGTACTATCAGAAAGTGAATCAGCTACGTATCTGCTTCGGTCCAGTGGGTCTACTTTTTCAATGAAGAAATCAGTGTCATCACTCATAATACTGGTAAAAGACCAGGCAATGGATTCATTCTGCCCCAAAACAAATACAGGTATTCCGGGAAGGGTAGCTCCTGAAATATTTCGCTCATTCAGGTTTAGGTGAAGCTCATACCATTTTCCAGGCATATCCAAACCCATGTGAGGATCGCCGGCCAGCATTGGGTAACCGGAAATGGTTTTAGAACCATCAACAACCCATGCATTTGACCCAACATGAGACCCGCTTCTGTTTAGTTTTTTTCGAAGATCCTGTTCTGTGTGAAGTATTGGCATCAGTGACAAAGATAGATTTAAACTTTCTTCATCATTCATACTGGTTGGAGCATCGTCAGGAAAGCGAAGTCTGAGTTCTTCAAACTGTTCATCGCTAAGTCGACTCTTAAGATGATTGTACATGACTTCAGTCCACCATCCCATATTCAACTCCCAGGCCATCAAACGAGCCATGGCTACAACGCGAACCCTGTTCCACCGAATGGGTTCGATTCCGGTAAGTGAAAACTCAATTGGAAGTCGATGCCCATTGTTATCAATGAAACTATTAACTCCTTCGGAATAAGCATCCATGATACGCCTGTCATTATCACTTAGTGCATTCGCTTCTATATCTTTTGCGGCACTGTAAAAACCGAGTGTTCGTTGATACCGATCAAATTCTATAAGATCTTCACCAAAAAATTCAGCAAAACGACCTTCAGCAGCAATCTGCGACAATGTCATTTGCCATAGTCTATCCTGAGCATGTAAATATCCAACGGTGAAATAAAGGTCTTCCTCATTAGCCGCATACACATGTGGAACTCCAAAGTCATCCCAGTTTACTTCAACATTTTCGCTGAGTCCTTCAATAACAATGGTATCATTGTAATCTGGTAGCGGTTTGTAGAAAGTTTGCTGAATGGCAAGTATTCCAAAACCAATCAGCAGGATTATGAAAAAGATGCCGAGTTTAACTATGTTATTCATAAGGAATTTTTCAACAGATTTGGGTTAGCATCAAATTACTGAATGCATTCGAGAATTGGGAGAAATGATATGCTATTGTATAGCAGAATTCCTTGAAAAATGATCCCAAAAAACGTACTCTTGAGCTCTTTTTCTAACCAATAAACCTCCTTGTCTATGAAAATTAAAGAAGTAGCCGTAATTGGTGGTGGCACAATGGGTAACGGAATTGCTCACGTATTCGCAATGAGTGGATTTACGGTGCATTTAATAGAAACTCAATCAGAATATATTGATCGTGCGCTCAACACCATCCAAAAGAATTTGGACAGGATGGTTAAGAAAGAAAAAATATCTGAGCAGGATTCAATCGACACTCTTGAAAGAATTAGACCTTCTTTGACTATAAAAGATGGAGTTTCGTCAGCTGATCTTATTGTAGAAGCAGTGCCTGAAAATTTCGAATTGAAAAAAATGGTGTTTACTGAAGTTGATGAACATGCTCCATCAAATGCTATACTGGCTTCAAATACTTCTTCAATCTCTATTACGAAAATAGCGGCGATTACAAAACGACCTCATAAGTTTATAGGCATGCATTTCTTTAACCCTGTACCTGTAATGAAACTGGTAGAGGTAGTGCGCGGATTTGAAACTGACAATGCAACAACAAAAGCAATTGTTGAATTATCAAAGGCTGTTGGAAAAGTGCCGGTAGAGGTAAATGATTTTCCTGGTTTTGTTTCAAATCGAGTTCTAATGCCAATGATTAACGAGGCCATATTTGCTGTACATGAAGGAGTAGCTACTCCAGAAGCAGTGGATGAGGTAATGAAATTAGGTATGGCTCATCCAATGGGACCACTACGCCTGGCTGATTTTATTGGGCTGGACGTCTGCCTGGATATCCTGAATGTGCTTTATGATGGTTTTAAAGATTCAAAATATCGCCCTTGCCCGTTGTTAGTAAAGATGGTTGACGCAGGAAAACTAGGTAACAAAACCGGCAAAGGATTTTATTCATACGAATAACATTCTAGAAAATTCAGATAATGATTCTCTGTAAGGATGTGCTCTATAGGTGATCATACTTAAGCCCGCAATAACATGTGGGCTTTTTTATGATGTATAGTAAAAACTAAAGAGAGTATTCATGAAGAGAGTAATAATAAGTGTAAGCTTTTGTCTGTTTGGGTTGAATGCCACTGCTCAGTTGGAACCTGGCAGCATAGCTTTTCTCAGGTTTAATACTGATGTAAATGATTCGTTTTCATTTCTGTCTTTAAAAGAAATTGCTGCTGGCGACACTCTTTTTTTAACAGACGAAGGATGGGATAAAACAGCTGGCATCCTGGGCTGGCGAAACAGTTCTGAAGAACATCTGGCATATATTTCAACCGGTTTAAGCCCAGGTGATGTCGTTCATATCGATGAGGTAAGTTCAGACTCTTTTTCAGTTAACGGAAGTGGAGGGTCATTACTTCTAAGTCGGGGTTCGGGATTCTCTTTGAGCAATGGTGATCAAATAATTGCCTATGATGGGAATAACGGTATAAGGCCTGAAAACCCATCCTTTATAGCTGCACTTCATGCAGATGATCAAAATATTGACCCTTTGACTCAGTGGACTTCAAATGGGATGGTGAGTGGTGTTGCACCATCAACACTACCTGATAATTTGATCAATGGTGTAAATGCTGTTTCAGTATTTGGTTCATTTGCTGAAGAACAGGACAATATGATTTATGACTGTTCTATTACATCAGGTACAGCTTCAGAATTGCTAATCGCTATAAATGACAGGTCAAATTGGATTGTAAATAACGATTCAGCATATGCGGCAGGTAGTGTATGTTCTTTTACTGTTACTACGAATCCCTCCATAGTCATTTCAGGTGATGCAGGGTGGAGGATGCTTTCTTTTCCTATTACAGGTGGCACTGTTTCTGATATTTCTGATGATTCTCCGGTGCAAGGTATTCAGGGAGGTAATGATGAAACCGCCGATGCCAGTTTCTACATCAATCCATCAGATGATGACTCAGGCACAAATGGATGGATAGAGCCAGAAAATATCTCCACTTCTTGGGGAGATGGAGAAGGCTTTATCATGTATTTCTTTGATAATGACGTAAATGGCAGTTCTCATCTACCAGTAGCGCTAGAAGTATCTGGTATAGAACCGTTATCTGATGTTCAAATAAGCATCCCAGAAAATAATATCTCAAGATTTACGCTCTTTGGGAATCCCTTCAATTCCAATATCGAATTAGATAGTCTGAAATCAAATGACATTGGAGTGGGAATCAATAATGGCTTAGTGAGTCCGGTTAGTATCTATTCAGATTCAGCTGAATCATACATCACTCTAAATTTCGATGATAGTATTGGCTTAAGTAACACTTTAGCTGCATGGCAAGGATTTTTTGTGGAAATAGTTAATCCAACTGCCGAAAGAATAGTGACTATACCGAAGTCAGCTAGATCGGACAGTATTGCAGATACATTTCAGTTCAAAAACAGAGAAGCTAATTACAGGGAAATTTCATTTCACCTGAAGAATGAGCATGGGGATAAAGATTACTCTACAAAATTATTTTTCTCTGAGAAGTCAACTGCGGGTTACGACTATTTCGATGGATCAAAACTGGCATCCTTGAGTGGTTCTCCATTACTTTCCTTAGTTAAAAACTATGGTGAAGGGGAAGAAGAGTTATTAACTCAGGATGCAAGAGAATTAAATCCGGAGGGACTCCAACTATATTATTTGTCTTTAAATGATGCCGGAATTAGCGGAGAGTACACCTTAAGCTGGCCTGAATTATTTAACATTCCAAATGACTGGATTTTAACACTAAGGGATTTAGAGACAGGTCAGGTCATTGACCTTAGAGAAAGCAAATACTATTCATTTGAAGTATCAGCCAAGCAAAATAAAGCAGTTAGAAGCTTGCTGACTAAACCGAAAATCAAAGCAAATAAAAAGAACTTTTCAGTTCCACGTTTTGAAATAATTCTGGAACCACAAATGTCCAGCTCAAATCAAAATGGTGTCGGGCTTGAATCCTTTGCATTAGAACAAAACTACCCAAATCCATTTAACCCAAGCACTAATATTCGCTACAGAATTGATCAAACAAGTCATGTTAGTTTGTTTGTTTACAATTTGCTTGGACAAAAAGTGGCTGACCTGGTAAACAGAAATCAAAGTGCAGGAATATATCAGGTTTCCTGGGATGCCGATGCTAATGCAAGCGGCATTTATATCTATAGACTTGTGAGTTCGGGACAGAGCATCACCCGAAAAATGACACTTATCAAATAGGAAAATAGAAATGTGAAAAGAAGGTATTTGAAATCATGACACATCAAACTCCACATTCCAAAATAATTGAATTATGAAAACTACTTTAATCATCGTTTTAACAATACTCGTTTTACTTGCTTTTAGCTCATTTGTAAGTGCACAACCCTCACTGCCAAGTGGCCCATCGCAAGCTCCGATCGATGGCGGTCTTGGAATTTTAGCTGCTGCAGGTGGGGCATATGCGTTAAAAAAACTAAGAGATCGCAATCATTAAGATGTAGATGAATTAAGAAACATGAGAGAATTGAAGCGATAAAAATTTTATAAATCGGTCTAAAAAACGGTCAAAATCTCACGATTTTATAAAAAATTTAACTTTTTTATCTATCCGTAACTTATTGCTAGTCAATGAATTAACGAATTATAAATAACTAAAAAAGCGCTTTTATAAACATTTAGCACTGTTTTTAGGAACTTTCATTTCTGTTTCAAAGTTAGGTATATGATTTGTTTAACTCTAACTAATGGAAAAAACCATGTTAAATACACTAATGTTTGCCGGCAATATCGAACCCGGCGATTTAGTAGGCTTCACATTTTTTATCGGCAGCATGGCGATGCTTGCAGCTACTGCATTCTTCTTTATTGAAAGAGGTTCAGTAGAAGGTAAGTGGAAACTATCTCTGACTGTTTCTGCACTTATCACTGGTATCGCAGCTGTACACTACTACTACATGCGCGACTACTGGATTCAATTTGGTACTTCACCAACTGAATTCCGTTACATCGACTGGATCCTAACAGTGCCATTGATGTGTGTTGAGTTCTACCTACTTACTAAGCCATACGGCGCTAAAGGTTCAACTCTATTCAAACTTATCGCTGCTTCTGTTGTTATGCTTGTTACCGGTTACATCGGTGAGTCTTCAGGTATTGATAACAACATCATGTGGGGTATTCTATCAACTGTAGGTTACCTATACATCGTTTACGAAGTATTCGCAGGTGATGTAGCTAAACTTGCTAAAGGTGCAAACAACCCAGCACTTGATCAGGCAATGTTCCTACTAAAGATCTTTATTACTCTGGGCTGGTCAATCTATCCAATCGGATACATGACGCTTCCAGGTAACTTGTTAGATGGCATGTTTAACCTTGATGTTGTTTACAACATTGGTGATGCTATCAACAAAATCGGTTTTGGTCTTGTTGTTTACTCAGTTGCTGTTTCTTCATCGAACAACGACTAATAACATCGTTTTATCCGATACAAAGGCGACTCCATTGGGGTCGCCTTTTTTATTTGAAGCCCTTCTTATATAAGTCCTCAACAATGTACATGTGAGGCAAAGTGAGCACACTGATAGAGATAAATAGTAGAGAGATTAATAGCTCTTCCTCACCGAAAGCATCCATCATATTGTAGAGAAATAGAATTCCTATATAAGAGAGTAGGCTGAATACAAATGATTCCTTAAAGAACCAGCCAAAATTAACTTCATTTCCTTTTTTAGACAGGAAGTTAAGCATTACTTCAACGTGGTTATAAGAATGCCAGACGCCGAAGTAGAGAGAGAAAGCAATTATAGGATCACATAGCAAGAAGAATACTGGTACAACAGTTGCGTCCATCAAATAATAGCCAAAAGCCTTTTTATCCATTGAACCAACCGCAGAAATTAAAAATGCGAGAGGGTAGAATGCAGCTAATGCATAAGCTAATATCTCATGATCTATAAATTGAGTTGTGAAAGCTTCAAGTGAGAATTGAGTCACTGATTCTATGACAGGGGAGGAATAGGACAAATCTCCAAAGAAAATGAGCCCTACTACAGTAATTCCTCTACTGTAATGTAAGAGTGCTTTTTTCCAGCCATCAAATTTAAAACGCTCAGCATCGGCCTGCCCAAAGTGATACATGGTCATCAAAAAGAAAATCGCAAAACACATCAATGGAGATAGAACCCAGCCTATGGTAAAGAGAACCATTACCCCAAGATACCAGCTATAAAACTTAGCTCTGTAGCTGTTTTTACTCTTAAAGGTATAAAGATTCTGAGCTATGATGTGATCAATTGCACCATGAGGCATACCAATCATAAATATGACAATACCCAACACCGGATATCGGATTAGTTCCATGAATGCAGGGAAGATTAGATTGATAAGTAAAACTAAAACCCCAATGCTGATCTGAATTTGTAACTTTTTAGTATCCTTCGGCTCCATTTTGCAGTCTGTATTAAATCTGATTAATCACCCAAAGTACAAAACCTTAGATTAATGTAGATGAAAAACTATAAGTTATTGAAATAGCCAAACCTTTGTTATTGAATAAGTTCTAATAGTTATGCTTACACTTATTCTTTTAGTAATTTTCAATGCTAAGGAAGTAAAAAACGCTGACTTTCATATTTATATAAATCTATTTCCTAAATTGCTTATAACAATCCTCTGTGCATGAAAAAAGCTCTAATCATCTTCATTCAAATTGTTCTTGTTGCTTACACTACACTGTGTGTCTTTTTCTACTTTCAACAGGATAATATTTTATTCAAGCCATCGAAACTGGATAAAGATTTTGAGATTCAATACGCATTTAATTTTGAGGAAAGATTCTTTGAAGTAGATGAAGGAATTCAACTAAATGCCATTCATGCCAAAACTGATTCATCAAGAGGTTTGATATTTTATTGTCATGGTAATCGGGGCTCGGTGCAAACAGATCCTAAAAAATATCAGACTTTCTTGAATCTGGGTTATGATGTTCTATACTTCGATTACAGAGGTTATGGTAAAAGCGATGGGATTATTGAGAATGAAGAGCAGCTCATTACTGATGTGAATAAGCTATATCAGGAAATGTTAAATGAGTACGATGAGGAGGATATAGTTATACTTGGGTATTCTCTTGGAAGTGGTATTGCTACAAAAGTTGCAGCCATGAACGATCCTAAGAATGTAGTGATATGGACACCCTACCTTAGCATGGTAGATATGAAAAATGCACGCTATCCCTTTTTACCAACCTTTCTGATGAAATTTCCTTTAAGGACTTATGAAGCTATAGAAAAGATTGAAGAACCCGTTACAATTTTTTATGCTGAAAAAGATGAAGTGTTACCAATAAACCGTTCGTTGGCATTAAATAAATATTTAAAGGACACAGACAAGTATATTATACTTGAAGGGCAAAGGCACGGCGGGGTGTACAATCACCCTGAAATGATCAGTAAACTTCCAATCGCTTTAGAGAAAAATTAATGAGTATAGAATATATTTTAATCGGTGCAGGCATAACACTAGGGGCGTTAATTGGTTTTTTCATTGCCTACTATCAATCAAAAACTGTTTCATCAGCCTTGAAGGCAACCAATTCCGAACTTGGTAAACAGAAAGAGGATTTTGAAAGTAAATACCGTGAAGAAGCTGACAGAGCGATCGAACTTGAGAAGAAACTTATAGCAGTAGAATCTGACTATAGAAACCTTAAAGAGCGCTATGAAAGTGAAAGAGAAACACTAAAAACGGAATTCAAAAATCTTGCGAATGAAATTCTGGAAACAAATTCTAAAAAACTATCCGAGCAGAATAAAGAGAAACTCGATTTAATATTAAACCCACTTGGTGAAAAACTTGACGAGTTCAAGCAGCGTGTTGAACAAACTCATACAGCTCAGACAAAAGAAACAGCCTCATTAAAGGAGCAAATAAAACAAATGGCTGAACTCAATCAAAAGATGAGTGATGACGCTAAAAACCTCACAAAAGCACTAAAAGGGGATAATAAAGCTCAGGGTAATTGGGGAGAGGTAATTCTACAGCGAATTCTGGAGAAGTCCGGACTTACAAAAGGTCGTGAGTACAACATTCAAGAAAGTTCAACGACAGACGATGGCAGAAGGCTTCAGCCAGATGTGGTGATTAACCTACCGGATGATAAATTCCTTATTGTGGATTCTAAGGTTTCACTTACGGCATATGAAAAAATTGTATCTGTTGATGATGAAAAGGAAGCTGAACAAATAGTTAAACAGCACATTACATCCATTCGAGCACATGTAAAGGGCTTGAGTGATAAGAATTACCAGCTAATTCATGGTGATAAAAGTCCCGATTTTGTACTGTTGTTTATACCCATTGAGCCAGCTTTTGCATTGGCTTTGCAAAATGATAATGATCTATACTACGAGGCTTTTGAGAAGAACATCGTAATAGTTAGCCCTTCCACATTATTGGCAACTTTAGGTACAATTCAAAGCGTTTGGAAGCAAGAATATCAAAACAAGAATGCTCAGGAAATAGCACAAAGGGGTGGGGCACTTTATGATAAGTTCGTCAACTTTGTTGATAGTATGTCTGAAATTGGACAGCGAATTCATCAGACACAAATTTCCTATGACGAAGCTATGAATAGATTAAGAAGTGGAAGAGGGAATTTAGTACGTCAGGCAGAGATGATGAAGGAATTAGGCGTTCAAAGCACTAAAAAATTATCGATAAGTAGCGGCTCTGATTCCCTTGAAGAAGAGGATTAACTCGAAGAGGATTAAAATAAAGGAGCTCAATTGGTATTGAGCTCCCTCATATTATAAAGTGTTTAATCTGACGTGTCTGAATTGAAGGTTTCTTCAAAAAATACTTTCATCTCTTCCCAGCTTGCTGAATCTGCTTTTACATCATAAGCCATAGGCATTTGGAATTTAACACCATTTGAGTCGGCTGCAGGGTTTGTGAATGAATGCAACACTCCTTCATAAGAGATGTAAGTATAATCCACCTCAGCTTCATCCATTGCTTTCTGAACATCGCTAATACTTTCGGCAGAAATCATTGGATCAGCTCCACCATTTTGAACCAGAATTCTTGCTTTGGTCTTACCTTTCTCTGGCATGAATGGAACGGCTACACCAGAATGAAAAGCAGCAACTGCGTCCAAGCCTTCAATACCCGCATTGGCCATTGAGATTATTACAGAACCACCAAAGCAAAAACCTATTGCCCCGATATGCTCAGTATCCACATTTGGATTTGCTTTAAGAGTTTCGAGCGCTTTCTCAAATCGAGCTGTTGCAGCGTCAAGATCAGTCATTACACTCATCATGAATTTTTGGGCATCTTCGGGGTGATCAGCTAATTTACCATCACCATACATATCAACAGCTAGAGCAACATAACCTAACTCGGCCAATTTTTCAGCTCTATCACGGGCATGTTCATTATGTCCCCACCATTCGTGAACAACCAGAATCCCAGGCCTTTTTTCATTCGAACTGGCATCATAGGCAATGAATCCATTCATGTTAACATCATCAGTTGCATAACTGATTTCTTCTCCCACAATATTAGGTTCAGCAGCTTTTTCCTGTGGTGCACATCCAATTAGTAAAAGAGTTATAAAGACAGAATAGTGTAAGTATTTCATATTAGGTAAGAATTTGATTTTTATTCAGGAATATAGAAGCTAGTCGATAGGAATTAGCATTCCTATTGAGCAGTAAGTACATAAAAACCGTCAAGAACCGAGTAGTTAATACGATTAGGCTCAAAGAGTTCTTCTTCCATTTCTGTATAACTAATACTGCTTAGATCTTTAAAATTAAATTCCTTGAGAAGTGTCATAAAACCTGAATAACTAAGAGGTAATTTTATTGCTTCACCCACCATGGCTACCCCTGATGTAAATGATGATCGATAGAAAATGTTTAGTTCATCCAATGAAAAAATGGTTGTGATAAGTCGAGGAGAGCTGCTTAAATCTTTTATCTGTTTTAGTACTTCTTTTGTTACCTCTAATGTCAAATAATCAAAAAAACCTTCCGCAATAAACACAGTTGGTTTTTGAGGGTCATATTCAGTCGACTCTGATAATACACTCTCAATGGTTTGTTTTGAAACATCTATTGGGATCAAATGAAGGTTGGGGTTGATGTAACCTCCATGACTAAGAAATTCCTTTTTTTTCGAAATCATGATTTCAGTGTCAATCTCGATAGCAAGACATCCTTGATTTGAAGCATACCATGCGGAATGATCAAAACCCGATCCTAAAACGACAACCTGTTCATAACCTTCATTAATCGCTTTATCAATTTCCTGATTTATATAATATTTCCTTCCGATTATATGCATCAGATCTCCAGGAAGAAGTAACTCTTCTGACCAGATAAAGAACTTGCGCCACCATTTAGACTTTAATCTCTTGTAGTACCACTTGAGGTGACTGGGTAGTTGTCTTACAATATTCCCATAAAACCCTATGATCTCATCAGAAAATAATTGGTTAAATGGCTCAAACAATGTTAGGCCATAGAATTTCACACTGATGAATGCAGCAGTATGGCTGATCTTCTGGCTCATTGTTAGATTTCGAAAACGTTCCAGGGCTGAAGATTCGGTAGTTTAACTTCAAAAGTCATCT
The DNA here is from genome assembly GCA_965659005.1 of uncultured Balneolaceae bacterium. Classification (GTDB taxonomy): domain Bacteria; phylum Bacteroidota; class Rhodothermia; order Balneolales; family Balneolaceae; genus CAYPTY01. The sequence goes on along the minus strand of CBFHVG010000012.1, from coordinate 38,726 downwards.
CTTTTTTAAGGGTAGGGTGTTGAAAGCTCAACTCCATCGCTCTTAAACCAAAGGTGTCATTCCTCTTTTTTCCACCATATTTAACATCACCCCAGAGTGGGTGGCCTTCCTTTGAAAACTGAGCTCTGATCTGGTGTGGACGACCTGTAACTAAATTAATTTCAACCAAGCTCAGATCATTAACTTGTTTCAGAGTTCGGAAAGATAATTCTGCTCTCTTCGTGAATCCTTTCTCTTTACTATGAGCTTCAACCTTATTGGTTTTATTATTCTTAGCTAAATGATGAATGTACTTTCCTTTCGACTCAGTTATTCCTTCAACAACCGCATAATACTTTTTACCAATAATTCGATTTCGAATCTGTTCTGATAATCTGGAGGCTGCTTTTGAGGTTCTGGCTAATACCATAACACCACTAACCGGTCGATCAAGTCTGTGTACCAATCCTAAAAATACGTCTCCGGGTTTGTTGTAAGCTTTTTTGATGTAAAGTTTACACAGATTCAGTACATCGGCATCTCCGGATATATCCCCCTGACTCAATAGATTCGCTGGTTTATCAATCACCAATAAATGATTGTCCTCATATAGAATGGTGATGTTCGGATGCGTTTTCGTGGATTTCATTTTTTGAATTAAGTTAAAGCGGTATGAAACGCTTGATTCTATCGGTTTCAAGAGGTTTGGTCAGCAGACTAACACTAACAAGCAGTGTCACATTCACTATTAAACCAAAGAGTCCTTCATGTGCGGGTACTGGTTTCCATTCTGGGAAATTCAGGAAAAGAAGTGTTGTTAAAATCCCGCCAATCAGTCCAGCATAAGCGCCTTTCGTATTTGCTCTTGGCCAGTAAAACATGGCAAATACAATAGGAAAAATCTGTGCAATACCTCCATAAGCGCCAAGTAAAAGTGAAACTATAGAAACATCAGAAATCACTGCGAAATAATAAGAAATTACACTAATGATGATAATCAGTACTCTAATCCAAAAACGTTCACCCTTATCATCCATAGCTTTTAGCTTTGATATTCCATCTCTGACTCCTACAGAAGCAGCTGCATGTAGAATGGCATCACCACTTGACATCGATGCAGCAAGAGTACCTGCACAAACTAACCCTATTATAATGATAGGTAATTCAATTTGGGTTAAAACATATGGTAAGATAGTATCTGCAGGTTCAACTCCGGGAAAAATCAGAACAGCTGTAAAACCAATGAGAAGAATAGGAACTAGAAAAATTTGAAAAGTAGGGTATAGAACAATACTCAGTTTTAGTGAACGATCGCTCTTAGCTGCAAAGGATTTCATAAAAAAATGTGGCCACATCGAAAAACCAATTCCTGATACTATTACCGCAGATGAAAATCCCCACCAATCCCAAGGTTCACCATTTCCAGAAAGCCCTGGAGCTTCTAGAAGCATAGCATTTGAACTTTCAGCGATGGCATTAAACATAGGAGCAACTCCGCCAAAGAACTTATAGGGGAGGTATAAGCCTAGAAACCAGGCTATTATGAGCATGAAAATTCCCTGAAATACATTAGTCCAGCCAATACCCATTACTCCACTAAATAGTACGTAAAGCATCACTATCAGATACGCAACACCGGCGCCTAGCCAGGATGGTATATTACCTTCACTAATGGTTTCAACAACATATCCAGCTCCTTTCATTTGTAGTGTCAAATACGGAACAAACACTACTACACTTAATATGGAGAGCAGTATAGAGAGTGACCTGGAGTTAAAACGATCAGCAAGAAGTTCCGCCTGAGTTACATAGCCATATTTTTCACCAAGAGCTCTTATTCTAGGTCCCATAAAATAAAGTGGAACCATTCCAAGTGTTCCATAAGCCAGTATATAGAAAGCTGCTGCACCTCTGGAGTAAGCCCAGCCTGGACCTCCAAGAAAGGCAAAGGAAGAGAATATTGATGCACCTATCACAAAATAGAGGATGAGGACATTCATTGAGCGATCACCGGCAACAAAACCGGTAACACTGTTGCTCACCTTTAGTCCTGGTAGAATTCCCATTAAAAGCGTAATAGCTAAGTAGATGACACATACAATGAGAATGATTATCCAGTTTTCCACTAGCTATCCTTATCCCATTTATATTCAAGCAGGTAATAGGTTAACAATGTCATAAAAGACAAAGAGACCATCAATATGACCCAGAAAAAGGAGAGAGGGAGTCCTAAAATTAGAGGGTAAATATGAGACATTATTGGGTAAATTGGCCACAATAAGCATAGCTCTATGATGAGAAAAATAATGAACACTATTTTAGTGAGACGTTTTTTCTTCCCTACATATTTACCGAAAACAAGGTGATTTGGTACTTCTGATTTCAAAAGCTAAGCTTCTTATTTGTATCTTTATGCATGGCTGATAATATAGATATTGGTGTTCAAGAAAAAGTTGGGAATCTGCCTTCATCACCTGGAGTTTATATCTACAGAGATAAAAATAACTCAGTTTTGTATGTAGGTAAGGCAAAGAAACTTAGAAATAGGGTTAGGTCCTATTTTCAAGAGTCGCGACCTGTGGATGGCAGGATACGGACAATGGTTTCAAAGATTGCTGATCTTGAAGTGATTGTCACTGATTCTGAAGGCGAGGCATTAATTCTTGAGAATACATTGATAAAAAAGCATCAGCCACGCTACAATATTATGTATAGGGATGACAAGTCTTATCCCTACATATGTGTTACCTCGGGAGCAAAGCCAAGGATTTTCCCAACAAGGACAGTAATTAAAGATGGAAGTAAGTACTACGGCCCTTATGATAGCGTATCTCACCTAAGAAGAATGCTAGAAACCATCCGAAAGGGCTTTGGATTATGCACCTGTGCTGTTTCTCCAAAAATTATCGATAAGTCAAGAGGAGTACCAAAATGGCATTCTTGTTTTGACGAATATCTACAGAATTGTAGTGGTGATTGGCCCATCGATATTTATGGTGATACGCTTAAAAAAGTAGAGCGGATTCTGAATGGGCGTACAGATCAACTTATTCGAGAATTGAAAGAAGAAATTCAAATTGCTTCAGAGGCACTAGCTTTTGAAGAAGCGGCTAGGTTGAGAGATAGCATGATTTCGGTTCAAAAATACAGTCAGAAAATGAAAGTTGTAGCTAATCAGCTTGTAAATAGGGATATATTTGCAGTCAAAGTTGATGGAGACTTGAATGAGGCTTGTGGTGTCCTGTTTAGAATTAGAGAAGGTAAACTCATTGGTAAGTTCCACCGCTTTATGAAGAATATAGATGATCTGGCTGAAGGCGAATTGTTGCAATCCTTCGCCGAGGATTATTATACCGGACAGTTTGCCGGTGCTATTCCCGATGAGGTTTACCTTAGTCACGAAATACCCGATGAGGAACCACTAACTCAATACCTTGAAAATGAACTTGGGAAAAAGGTAAAAGTACATGTGCCCCAAATTGGTGAAAAAGCACAACTGATTAGGATGGCCGTTGTAAATGCAGAGTTGTTAATTAGTGAGCGACTCATTGAAAAAGAGAAATCGGAGAAAGATCGAATTCCTCATGCTGTAAAGGAGCTTAAAGAACATCTCAGACTTAACAGACTGCCCAGAAGAATTGAATGTTTTGACAATTCAAATTTCCAGGGAACAGATCCTGTAGCTTCTATGGTCACTTTTGTTGATGCAAAACCAAAGAAAAGCGAGTACAAACGATTTAATATCAAAACTGTAGAAGGGCCCGATGATTTTGCATCTATGAGAGAAATCATAAAACGAAGATATAAGAGGGTCATGAAAGACAAACTTCAGATTCCTGATCTGATTGTGGTTGATGGTGGAAAAGGACAATTGAATTCTGCAATTGATGCATTAAAAGAAATTGGGTTTTATGGTCAGACTGAAATAATAGGACTGGCAAAGAGACTGGAAGAAGTTTTTTTACCGGGTTATTCAGATTCAATTATGATCCCTAAGAAGTCAACAGCTCTCAAATTACTTCAACAAGCAAGAGACGAAGCACACCGTTTTGCAATTACATTTCATCGCCAAAAAAGAGCAAAAAGAACATTCACTACAGAATTGACTGAAATTGAGGGTATTGGTGAAAAAACAGCAAAAAAACTACTGAGTGAGTATGGATCAGTATCCGAAATCAAAAAATTGAGTCAGGGTGAGCTGGAAAAAACGATCGGAAAATCGATTGGGAAGAAAATCTTCATCCATTTTCAAAACTAATTCGTAAGTATTGTCGTCATACCTAAATGACATTGATGCGACCATGTCTGGAAACATGTAGCATTAAAATGTGATATAACTTCTTTTGATATAGCATTAGAATAGTATTAGAAACTTAGATTTAGGTCATGGAGTTAATTCAGGCCAATTATCAACTCGTTCTTTGTAAACTTTTATAACATTTCTGTAACACGCATTTAATTCATAAAGCAATTGTGTTTATTAGGATCGAAAGTTAACAAAGAACATAACCCATAAGGGTGATGTCATGGATTTTAAAAAGAATAAAATAAAGAACACCTACAGCAGCTTAGACGACCAAAAACTCGTAAAGCTATTCAGAAGAAATGCTGATGATCAAGCATTTAATGAATTATTAAACAGACATCAGACAAAAATTTATTCCTATATCTACAGCATGGTGAATAACCCTGAGATTGCTAATGATATTTACCAGGAAACGTTCACCAAAGTGATCACTAAGATGGATGATACCTACAATGAACAAGGTAAATGGATAGCCTGGGTGATGCGTATTGCACATAATGCCACAATTGATTATCTAAGAAAACAAAAGCGATTTGTCGACGTTAATGGGTCGTATGACACGGAATCAAGAACTGATTTCTACGAACGCTTGGAAGATGAAAGTGTGGTGGATGCTGATGTTAAAATGGCGAAAGAAGAAACAAACTCTAGCCTGATGAAGCATATCTCCAGGCTTCCTGAAGAACAGCGTCAAGTCGTACTTCTGAGGCATTATTATGAAATGCCTTTTAAAGAAATCGCTGAATTGTCAAACGTTTCAATAAATACGGCACTAGGACGTATGCGTTATGCGTTAATCAATCTCAGAAAATATTTCGAAGAAGAAAGACAACACGAGTTAAAATATGCCAAAGGATGACGGTGTGATTCGATATCTGATGAAGGAAATGGATCCTTCAGAAGCAATCGAATTCGAACGATGTATGATGGAGGATGAGAATCTCTTGATTGAAGTTGAAAGTTTGAGAAAGACATTAGAAAAAACGAATCAGCTTCCGACTCTCAATCCTCCAGATCATCTTACAAAAACAATAACTAATCAAGCCAGAAGCTATAGATTAAAACAGCTACAAACTTTTAGAATTAACAACATCCCTTATACGCATTATGCAGCAGCTGCCGCTGTTGTGATATCAATGGGATTTGGTTTTATGCTGATCAATTCTAATGCTGATGGTAATGAGAGTGGCGAACAACAGTCAAAAGTTCAACAGGTTGAAAGCGCTCCTCTAATTCTTCAACCTGCATTAAATAGTGCAGGAATATCCGATATCGCGGATCAAAGTAATCCAGGCCCCTGGATTGATCGAGACAACATTATTCGGTTTGCTGATGGATACAATAGTAATATTAATACCTCAGACGTCTATGAAGATGAAATGCAGGCCAGTATGCAAAAGCTCAAACCTGTAGTTGATCCTAATATGCTTATCCTATCAAGACCAACGGATATACAATACACAGGTAGTAGTACAGATTGATGGCAGGAACATATCCTGCCATTTGCAATTCAACTTCTAAAAGCACTTTCAGATACTCACATGTTAAAAAGTGAATAACATGTGAATAACTATTTTTGTTTGCGAAAACAACCGGCTTTATATTCGATCATCATACGATCAACCTGTAAAAATTTTCCACTGGATGGGTAAAGTAATCTCCATAGCAAACCAAAAGGGAGGGGTTGGTAAAACGACCACTGCTATTAACTTGGCAGCCAGTCTTGCTGCCATCGAACACCCTACACTTGTAATTGATATTGATCCTCAATCAAATACAACAAGTGGCTTAGGTATTGATTCTACTACAGTTACGAATTCGATTTATAATGTAATGATTGGTAGTGTCGAAATCTCAGAGATTATTCATCAGACAGAATTGGATTTTCTTGACCTTGTTCCAGCACATATAAATTTGGTTGGTGCTGAAATTGAGATGATTGAGAGAGAACAAAGGGAGAAAATCTTAACCAAAGCTCTTTCTGAACTTAGAAAGAAATATGATTTTATCATCATTGATTGCCCGCCTTCTTTAGGATTGTTGACAATTAATGCTTTAACTGCTTCCAATTCAGTGGTTATACCTGTTCAATGCGAGTACTTTGCCCTCGAAGGTTTAGGTCAATTGCTCAACACAATAAAGATCGTAAGACAACATTTGAATCCGGATCTTGAGATTGAAGGGGTACTACTTACCATGTATGATACCAGAACAAGATTATCAAATCAGGTTGCTGAGGAAGTTAAAAAGTATTTCGATGACCGAGTTTTTAAAGCTGTGATTACAAGAAATATCAGGCTGGCAGAAGCACCAAGTTTTGGCAAGCCTGCATTGTTATACGACTCTACCAGTACGGGTGCTAAAAACTATTTATCACTTGCCAAGGAGCTGATCAAGCGAAATAGAAAGATGTTTAAACATAGTCCGGTATTAGCAGGTTAAAAGTATGGCAACAAAAAAAGTATTAGGTAGGGGACTTGGTGCGTTTTTTCCTGAATACGGAGAAGAACAGCAATCAAAGACAGTTCCTACTAAACAGAAAAAAACTCCATCAACTGAAGCAATTGAAAACACAATCATTGAACCATATGAGAGAGTTAATATTGTTCTTCATGTACCGGTAGATCATATACGACCAAATCCACACCAGCCGCGTAAACAATTTGATCAGGAAGCACTTCAAGAGCTAGCTGATTCAATTCAAGAACATGGTATTATTCAACCTATAACAGTGCGTTATTTAGGTGAAAAACGATTTGAACTCATTAGCGGTGAACGTCGTCATAGAGCCTCCAAACTTGCAGGATTGGATGAGATTCCCGCTTATATCAGAGAAGCGGATGATCAGCAAAGCATGGCTTTTGCACTTATTGAGAACATCCAAAGAGAAGAGTTAAACCCTCTAGAAGTTGCACTCGGATATAAAAGGCTTCTCAATGAATTTGACCTCACTCAGGCTGAGGTGGCATCAAGAGTTGGAAAAAACAGGACAACAGTAACAAATATGCTCCGGTTATTGTCCCTACCTGATTTTGTTCAGGTTGCACTCAAACAGAATGAGATTTCTACAGGTCATGCTAGGGCACTTATTACAATTGAGAATGAAAAGGATCAGAAAGCTATTCTGAAGAAGATTATTAAGAATGGGCTATCTGTTAGGCAAGTTGAGGAAGCTGTAAAGAAATTAGAAAACAAAGGGACCACGAAACCAAATTCAGTTGTTGAACTCAATCCCTTCATTAATGAGATATCCACCAGATTAAGAAGAACATTCGGAACAAAAGTGAATGTTCGGCAAAAGAATAAAGGTGGTGAAATTCGAATCGAATATTATTCGGATGATGATCTTGAACGCATACTCGGAAAACTTGACTCTATCAAGTAAACTGCTTTTTAGCTTATTATTTCTGATATCCGCTACCCCGGTTATTGCTCAGAATGTTGCTAGTCCGCAGTTTAAGTTGAATTATCAGGAACGTATATCGTTCAGTGAATCAGACTCAGTTATATCATCTTACCCAGCTCCAAAAAGCATTTTAAGAAAATCACTTATTATCCCTGGTTGGGGACAGATATCAAACAAGCAGATATGGAAAGTTCCAATCGTTTATGGTTTAATTGGAGGCTTAGCTTATTATAGCACTGTTCTTACAAAGAACTATCATGATTACAGAGCCGCTTATTATAACGTTATTAATGGCGATGAATCTGACTTTAGATTTGGTCAGACACCAGCTTATATCACGAGCACAAATCAAACACTATTAAGATCAAGGCGTAATAATTTCAGAAATAGGAGAGACTTCATGTATGTTGCTGTATTTTTAGCCTATGCATTAAATGCGATTGATGCCTATGTATACGCTCACTTACGCACATTTGATGTATCTGATGATCTAAGCATGAATATGTACCTAAAACCAAATATAATGAGAGTTGATGAGGATCAGTCACTTGGTATATCTCTCAATATTGATCTTTTCACAAAATAGAGTACAACTAAATAGATTATAAATGACAGAGAATAACGGTATTTCAGACATTCCAGAATCCTATAAGCAGTATAAAGAGGGATTCGATAGAGATATCTGGAGTATTTTTAAAGTAATGGGTGAGTTTGTAGAAGGCTATGACAAACTCTATAGAATAGGGCCCTGTGTTTCAGTATTCGGATCGGCAAGATCAAAACCAGGTGACAAGTATTATGAATTAGCTGTTGAGACATCGAAATGTATTATCAGAAAAGGATTTGGTGTCATAACAGGCGGTGGACCTGGAATTATGGAAGCTGGAAATAAGGGTGCTTCGGAGGCAAAAGGTCGATCTGTTGGTCTAGGAATTGAATTGCCTTTCGAACAAGGTGTAAATCAATATGTAGATAAAAATTATGCGATAAACTTTGATTATTTCTTTGTTCGAAAGGTAATGTTTGTGAAATACGCACAAGGATTTGTTGTATTCCCAGGTGGATTTGGAACTCTTGACGAACTTTTTGAAAGTTTAACACTAATTCAGACCCAAAAGATATCTAGAATTCCTATTGTGTTATTTGGAACAGATTACTGGGGTGGTCTCGTCGAATGGATCAAAAATACCATGTTAGAGTGGGGTACAATCTCAGAGAAAGACCTTGATTTATTTCAACTTACAGATACCCCTGAGGGTGCTGCTGAAATAATCAGTGAGTTTTATCAGAAAAAAGAACCAATGCCGAATTTTTACTTCTGATTTGGAGTTATTAATAACGGTAATCTTGGTTTAACATTAATGCAATAAATTGTACAAACTCTAGGTTATAGGGTTTATATAGTGGAACATTTTTCTTTTATTTGTTCCTTCGTTGCGAAATCATACTACAAAACATTTTATCATGAAGTCTTTACGTTACATTTTGTCAGTTTTAGTGATTGTATTTGCTACAAACGCAGTTTATGGGCAGGCTAGCAAAGCTGACGCTATTAAATTATTCAATAAAGCTCTTGAGGAGGCAAAAGCGAATAATTTTGACGCTGCCATTTCTGAATTTACTGAAGCTATTACATTAGCTGATCAGCTGGGCGCTGATGGCACCGACATTAAAGAAAGATCAGAAAAGCAATTACCTGGTCTTTACTACAAAAAAGCTGTTAACGCTTTTAACGCTTTCAGAAGCTCAAAATCTATGGGCGATTTAGATGGAGCTATAGAACTATTTGGAGAAGCAGCTAGTGTTGCTGACCAATATGATAATAGTGATCTGGAAGGTAAAGCTAGAGGAATTATTCCTCAGCTACATTATCAAAAGTCCATATTCCTCTACAAATCAGAAGATTTAGCGGGTGCAGAAACTGAGTTAAGTAGGGCACTTGAGTTAAATCCAAAATATGCAAAAGCTTACTTCCAGAGAGGTATTGTTTATAAGAAAATGAATCCTGATGACATTAATGGTTATGTAGGTTTTATGGATAAAGCCATTAATGAAGCATCAGATATTGGTGATAACCGGACTCTTAGAAGTGCAAAAGAATCAGCTCATGATGAATTGCTATACAGAGCTGTTAAGCAATCTGAAGCAAATAGACTATCAGCTGCAATTGAGCTTTTAGATAAAGCTTTAGTTTATGATCCTGAATCTGAAGATGCTTTTTATAGAAAAGCTGAAGTTCTAAACAAGCAGGGAAAATATGATGGTGCGCTAACGCATGCTAACAAAGCTCTGCAGTTCGAAAATGGTGGTCGCTCAGAGAAAGCAAAGATCTATTTTGAGATTGGATTTGCTCACCAAGGTAAAGGCAACAATGCTGAAGCATGTTCTGCTTTTGTAAACGCCGCATTTGGCTCGTTCAAAGCTCCATCAGAACATAAAATGGAATTCGAGCTTAAGTGTAAAACAGCACGATAATTTCAAACTGACCATATTTAAGCCTTTCATACTAAGTGTGAAAGGCTTTTTTTTATCTATTACACAGCTATAGTTTTATGTAAAAATAGTATTAAGTAAATTCAGCAAAATTTCAGCAATCTATTCTAATTTAAACCCGACTTTTAGCTAAATGCCAGCCTCGCCTCTCGATCAACTTTGTGTAAATACAATACGAACTCTTTCAATTGATGCAGTACAAAAAGCAAATTCAGGACATCCTGGTATGCCAATGGGTACTGCTGATATGGCTTATGTACTCTGGACTAAGTACTTAAAGCATAATCCTGAAAATCCATCATGGTTCGATCGTGATCGTTTTATTCTTTCGGCTGGACATGGTTCAATGCTTATTTATAGCCTACTTCATTTGACAGGTTATGATCTAAGTTTAGATGACATAAAAGATTTCAGACAATGGGGTTCTAAAACGCCAGGTCATCCAGAGTTTGGACATACAGCTGGAGTTGAAACAACTACAGGACCTTTGGGTCAGGGATTTGCTACCGGTGTTGGGATGGCAATGGCGGAGGCTTATCTGGCGAATCATCTCAACAGAGATGGGCACAATGTTATTGATCACTATACTTATGGAATCGTGAGTGATGGAGATCTGATGGAAGGTATTTCACATGAATCAGCTTCTCTAGCTGGTCATTTAAAGCTTGGGAAGATTATCTATCTATATGATTCAAATAACATTTCTATTGATGGCTCAACAGATCTGGCATTCACAGAAGATGTTCAAAAGAGATTCGAAGCTTATGGGTGGCATGTAACTGAAATTGATGGGCATAATCATGATGAAATTTCTGAAGCCATTGAAGCTGCTCAAAAAGCACAAAATCAACCATCACTGATCATTTGTAAAACACATATTGGCTTTGGTAGCCCAAATAAGCAAGATTCAGCTTCATCACATGGTGCGCCTCTTGGGGAAGATGAAATTAAACTTACTAAGGAAGCCTATGGGTGGGATTATAATGACGCTTTTCACATACCAGAGGAAGCATTAAGCCAATTCAGAAATGAGGTTGAAAAGGGTAAGCAGTTTAACAAATCATGGATTGATTCTGTTGAGGCCTTTGCTAATGTCCATCCAGAATTAGCAAAAGATCTTGATAATTTCGAGAAAGGGCACTTACCTGATACTTTGTTTGATGTCCTTCCTGTATTTGAATCTGATGGCTCCACTTTAGCTACAAGAAAAGCATCAGGGGCTGTACTAAATTCAATTGCTGATGTGCTACCTAACTTAATTGGTGGCTCTGCTGATTTAGCTGGTAGCAACAACACAACACTTTCAGCTAAGGATTGGTACGATCATGCAGGAAAAACAGGTCAGAATGTACATTATGGAGTCAGAGAACATGCTATGGCTGCGGCAATGAATGGAATGGCCTTACATGGTGGAGTTATTCCATATGGTGGAACATTCTTTGTTTTTACTGATTATATGCGACCAGCAATTAGATTGGCTGCATTAATGGGAGTTCAATCAATTCATGTTCTTACTCATGATAGTATTGGTCTTGGGGAAGATGGTCCAACACATCAACCAATTGAACATTTGGCTAGTTTGAGAGCTATGCCTAATTGTGTTGTTATCAGGCCAGCAGATGCTAATGAAACGGCATATGCATGGAAACATGCTTTAGAAAGACAAGACGGCCCAACTTTATTGGTGCTAACCAGACAAAATCTACCCATATATGAGAGAAATGAAGACAACTCTGCATCTGAATTAGATTGTGGTGCATACATTCTTTCAGATTCAGTAAAAGAAACTCCGGATAGCATTCTTCTGGCAACAGGTTCAGAAGTTGAAATCATTATGGAAGCCAAAGAAATTCTGAAGGAAAAAAATATTGATGCTCGAGTTGTAAGCATGCCTAGTTGGGAGATATTCGAATCTCAAGAATCAGATTATCACGAGAAAATTCTTCCATCAAATGTCAAAAGTAGGGTAGCCATAGAAGCTGGTTCAACTTTTGGCTGGAGCAGATGGGTTGGTGATGAAGGAGTAGTAATTGGAATTGACCATTTTGGTGCATCTGCGCCATATCAAACTATTTATAAGAAATTTGGTTTGACTTCCGAGGCTGTGGTAGAAGCTGTACTTAAGCAACTCAGCTAAGAAGCCATTCAATAGCTTCGTTCATTTCTGTAAATATTCTCAAGTTGGCGCCTCTGTTTATTGCCACTGTTTCAGAAAAATGGTTCACAACGGAACTTGGGGCTAAACTTGCAAGCTTAACTACCGAAGATAACTGAAGGGCTACTTCCTTACCTAAGTAATATCGATCTGTATCTGATACATCAAGAACATCAAGACTGCTAAAGTCTATAAGTGCTAAATCAATATGAGTTTCATTGTAACTATCTTTGATAAGTCTAATGACTCTTTTTGTAGCACTTACATCAAATACACCGATTAACTTAAAGTGTAAGTAATCACCCTTATTGATTACCTCTAAATTCATAGTGATGGCTCCAAACTATTGATTTGTATCAATATGCAAGAAAATATAGTAAATACAAGTTAAGAATTAGATTATTCTGGATGATGTACGCAGGTGAATGTGATATCATCCAATGGTTGTTCATCTCCGATGAAGCTCTCTAGTGAGGCCTGTATTTTTCGAATTATTGTCTTAGAATGGAGTGAACCATAGATCTCCATAATGGCTTCAAGTCTATTTTCACCATACTCCTGACCAAGTTCATTTCTTGCTTCATTCAATCCATCAGTATAAAAAAGGACTGAATCGCCGGGTTTAAAATGGTATTTCTTTTCTACCATGTAAGCAGCCAGATTTTTTGAAGTAGTCATCCCTAATGCGAAACCATCTGATTTTAGTTCAAATGTTGTATCCCTTTCTCTTGAGTAATAAATGGGAGCATTGTGACCTGCTCGAGCAAAGAGAAAATGATCACCATCTTTGGGAAAGAAAGCTCCGCAAGCTGTTACAAAGGTTTTATCCTTTGAATCACTCTTTACGTATTCATTCAATTGAATAAAAAGTTCTTTAGGAGTTGGATTCTCTTTTTCGAGTAAAAGCTGAACAAGAGCCTGCATCCGTACCATATATAATGCAGCAGTTAAGCCTTTACCTGATACATCAGCAATAATTACGTAGGTACCTTTATCAGTTTGAATAACATCCACGTAATCGCCGCCCACTTCATTAGCAGTGTGTGCGAAGGAATGGATCTCGAGTGCATCAGTATTACTTGAAGTTTCGGGAAGCAAACTTAGTTGAATGCTCCTAGCCAGATCAATTTCTTTTTTCACATCTGATTTTTCCAATAATTCGACAAGTAATAGGAAGAGAACGGATGCGAAACCAAAAGGGAGCATCAGGGGTGCAAAGAATAAGAACTGTGATACTTCAAAAAATTGCAGCAAATAGTAGCCTATGAACGAAACAGAACCCAGTCCGAATGCCAGTCTTCTGGTTGGATTTAATCGTTGGGTGAGATCTGACATCAATCTCATAAACCGTAAATGTCCGGGTAACCTTCGACCTTGTTCTCTTTCGATATCCTCAACAGCTTCCTTGTAGAGCTGCTTGAGCCGTTCAGAGTCTGATCTGAAATCTTTATTAAACCTTCGACGGTTCATCCCCGTTACATATTCCTTGTAAAAGGATTTTGTAGACTGAAGGGCGGTTTGTGCTTCGTTTTTTAAGCTCACAATAGGTTATTCAATCAATAATGTAATCAATACTTTAGAATCAGGACGCTTATTCGCAATTATAGCTAAAATGTTCGGAATCTTCATGAATTTAAAGAAGAATAAGCCATATCAATTTCAGAGCTGAGTTTCGATTTGATAGTTTCTGAAGCAAAACAAGCTTCTATTGCCATTAAATTGACTTTATAGAAGTCTTCTACACCCCATTCAAAAGTATCTCTAAGTAAATTATACTCATCATTTAGATTAACATTAGAAATAGTTCGTCCGTCTGTAGAAATTCCTAATGATACACCCTCATGATATAGATGATTTACGGTATGATCTTCAATTCTTTTGAAAACACCTGTTTGAAGATTTGAAGTAGGACACACCTCCAGGTGAATTTGATTTTCTTTTAAATGCTCAATCAGCTTTGGATCTTCAGCAGATCGAACTCCATGTCCAATTCGAGTTGGGTAAAAGTTTTTTAGAGTCTCCCACACACTATCGCAACCACAAGCTTCGCCGGCATGTGCAGTTCTGTGGATTTCATGAGCATGAGCATATTCGAATGCTTTAATATGATTATCAATAGGAAACCCAGCTTCATCAGAAGCGATATCTAAACCAACAACCCGGCTACCCTTAAAATCATGAGCCAGTTTTACTGTTTCCATGCTTTGCTTCTCTGAATAATGACGCAAAGTTGCCAGAATCAAATTGACTTCAATGCCGAAATCTTGAACACCTTTCTGTACAGCAGCTTCAACTGTACTTACTACTTCTCTTGATGACATACCTCCAATAAGATGGAGCAGAGGTGCAAAGCGGAATTCAGCATATCGAACATTATCTTTTTTAAGTTGTTTGAATAGATCTAAAGTCACCATCTCCAATTGGCTTGCATTCTGCATGATTTCAAGTGCTGCATTTGCTCGCTTTATATACTCCACAAGACTCTGACAATTTATCGGAGCTTTAAAATGTTCATCATATCTTTGCTTCGATGTATTTGGTGAAAGCTTTGAAACAACATCAAAACTAAGTGAGCAGTCTAGATGCAGATGAAGTTCAACTTTTGGGAAACCGGTTAAATCCAAGTTTAGAATGGGTTTATAATTCAATTGGTTAGAAAGGATAATAAGTTCGTTATTACAATCAAAGTACTTAGCTTCCTGCTGTTAAAAAGCTTTGAAAAAAACTGTTCTATGTCTAAAAAACTACTCTTCCTGCTCGATGGTATGGCCTTAGCATACCGTGCACACTTTGCCTTTATTCGCAGTAATCTCATAAACTCAGAGAATATTCCAACTGGTCCAATAATGGGATTTGCTAATACTCTGGATAAATTACTGGAAGAGTTTAAACCAACTCATATTGCAGTGGCTTGGGACACTCATGCGCCAACATTAAGGCATGAGTGGGACCCTCAATACAAAGCTAATAGACCGCCACAACCTGATGAATTAAGAGTTGGTATTCCATATATCAAGGAAATGGTTACCAAATGGGGGATTCAGAATCTTGAGCTTGATGGTTACGAAGCTGATGATATCATTGGTACTATTGCCAGTGATGCAAATGAGGATGATGTTGATGTATACCTTGTGACACCTGATAAAGACTTTATGCAACTGGTGCACGATCATATCAAAATGTACAAGCCCAATAATGCAAACGGTGGCTTTGATATGGTTGGAAGGGAAGAAGTAAAAGATTACTTCGGTGTTTACCCGGAAAAGGTGATAGATGTCCTGGCTATGATCGGTGATACATCAGATAATGTGCCAGGTGTGCCTGGAATTGGGAAAAAAGGGGCTCCTAAATTAATCAATGAGTATGGTACGCTTGAAGCTGTGATTGAAGCAGCACCTGAGATGAAGGCAAAGAAGCAACGAGAGAATCTGATTGAATTTAAAGATCAGGCTTTACTTGCAAAGAAAATGGTAACCATACTCACTGATGTGCCAGGTATTCAAGGATGGGAAGCTTATCCATGGGGAGGGGCTGATAAAAATGATTTAGGTGCTTTTTTCAAAAGAATGGAGTTTAGAACTCTCACTAAGAAATATCTGGGTGAGGCTGCTGTCGAACAAAAAGTGACAAGAGCGCCAAGCAGTGATCAGGGTGACCTTTTTGGTTCAGCCCAGGATGTTCCATCAGTTCAAAGCAATGTATCTTTTGATAAAGATGGTTGCGAATATAGAATGATTACCGATCCGGACGATCTTAAGAAAGTAGCTGAAGAAGCCAGAAAGGCTGACTTTTTGTGTTTTGATACTGAGACGGATGCACCAGACCCTTTAAAAGCAGGTTTGGTTGGGATATCATTATGCCATGAAGCAAAAAAGGCTGTTTACATACCTTTGAATGTTGAAGGTTCGCTACCTCAGAAAGAGGTAATTGAGATCATTAAGCCTGTTTTCGAATCAGAACAGAGTTTAAAAATTGCGCATAACTTCAAATTTGACTTCCTGATGTTATTAAGAAATGGCATTGAAGTGAAAGGTCCACATTTTGATACAATGGTTGCCGCTTATCTTGTTGATACAAACCAAAGATTAAAGATGGATGAGTTATCTAAGAAGTATCTCAATTATACTCCAATTCCAATTACTCAATTAATCGGTGAAGGGAAGAAACAGATTTCAATGGCCGATTTAAAAGCCGAAGAAGTTTATGAATATGCATGTGAGGATGCTGACATCACATATCAGTTATACAATGCGCTCAAAAGTTTTATTAATGATGATGATTTAAAAGAAATCTCTTCTAAAGTAGATTTCCCATTGATTGTAGTTCTTGCCAAAATGGAAGCCTTTGGTATTAAAGTAGACATAGAAATGCTTGAAGACTTTTCTAAAGAATTGCTGACTGATCTTCAAAGATTACAAGAAGAAATTCATGAGGCAGCAGGTGAGGAATTCAATATCAATTCACCGGCTCAGTTAGGAACTGTACTTTTTGAAAAGATGGGTCTGCCTTCAGGTAAAAAAACTAAAACAGGTAAATACTCTACCTCGGAGGACGTTTTAACTCAATTGGCTGTTAAATATGATCTGCCAAAACTTATTCTCGATTTTAGGCAAATATCAAAATTGAAGTCGACTTATGTCGATGCACTCCCAGCTCTGATCAATGAAAAAACTGGTCGGATTCATACTGAATTTAATCAAACAGTTGCTGCTACAGGCCGACTATCATCCTCAAATCCAAATATTCAGAACATCCCGATTCGAACTAAACGTGGAAGAGAAATACGAAAAGCGTTTATACCAGAAGAGGGCTATGAAATTCTTTCAGCTGATTACTCACAGGTTGAATTGAGAGTTATTGCAGCTATTTCTAAAGATGAAGCGATGATGAACGCTTTTCTAAATGACGAAGATATTCACGCTCGTACGGCAAAAGAAGTGTTTGGCCTAAGCACATTGGAAGAGGTCACATCAGACCAGCGACGAAAAGCAAAAGAGGTTAATTTTGGAATACCATATGGTGTCAGTGCTTATGGTCTTGCTTCCCGTTTAGGTATAGAGAATATCGAAGGAAAAGAGATGATTGAAAGTTATTTCAAGCGTTTTCCAAGGGTTCTTGAATATATCAACACAACAAAAGAGTTTGCTAAGGAAAATGGTTACGTGAAGACGTTGATGGGAAGAAGAAGGTATATACCTGACATCACGTCCGGAAACTGGAATCAACGTGGTTTTGCAGAACGTGTAGCTATTAATATGCCTATTCAGGGAACAGCTGCAGATATCATTAAGCTGGCTATGATAGATATCGATGAGTTCCTTAAAGCTGAAAACGCTAAGAGTAGAATGTTACTGCAGGTTCATGATGAGTTGGTTTTTGAACTACATGCTGACGAGAAAGATTGGTTACCTGAACAGTTAAAGAACAGGATGGAGCATGCCTACGAAATAGGTGTTCCCTTGAAAGTTGAGATGGGAACTGGGGCAAACTGGCTGGAAGCTCATTAATACAAAAAAAGCCCTCAATTGAGGGCTTTCTAAATACTTTAATAAGTTTATCTACTATCTGAAGCTAAGACCTACACCTGCGTTAACAGCAGTGAAATTTCCAACTGTACCTTCACCGTAGAATGTTAATACACCAAGTCTTAGTCTAAATCCTCCTAAAACATGAAGAGTAGCATCATTTTCGGCTGTATATGAAATTGGATCAGTTATCTGTGCTGGTCCGCCAACTCCTGGATCCACATCAAATGTTCCAAGTACATCCACATCCTGGGAACCACCCTGAATACCTAAACCTCCATAAAATGAAATGACTGGCAGGGATTTTCCAACCAGAGCATTTACAACCCAAGCAGTAGTAGTTGTTTCAACTCTTTGATCACCTGCTCCGGCTGCTTCCAGATTTGCATTCAAGTTAACCTGAGTGTAACCGACTTGTAATGAAATATCTACAGGGATCAGTTTCTCAGCAGGTAGATATTGAGTTAATCCATGTTTTACAGACCCGCCGATTACGCTGAAATCACCATAGTCTCCAACTTCAACTTCAGGAACAAAGCGTACTGTAATGTCAGTGTCTTTAATTAAGCCAATCCCAGCTTGAATCATTGGGGCAGGAATTAGACTCACACCAGTTCCACTAGGAAGTTGAAAAGCAGGTTGATTTGTAGAAGTGTAAACTAATTGAGGCCCATTTGAATTAGAACCGGCTAAAGTAGGTGCTTCAGGGTTTTCTCCTGCAGCCAGAGATAACTGAGATAAATTCAGGTTATTTACATCAAATGACTGATCGCCTGAAGGAATTAATACACCAGTGATCTTAAAATCCAGGTTGAAGCCTAGCGTCTTTTTCGGTGCTGCACTACCATTCCATCCAGAGTTAAGACCAGCTGCCATGCCTGTTGGAAGTGGTGATAAATAGGCTCTTGTTAATTTCGTTGCATCCTCGGAACCGGCTTGTAGAAAGTCACCGATATCTCCAAGTTGAGCATGTGCATTTTGCTGAGCACTGAACATAAATATGAACAGGCATGGAATAATTGTGATGATACGTTTTATTGAATGATTCATATAAGCTCCTAAATTGAAATGATCGTCAAATATCAGCAATTATCTGCTTTATTAAAATCATGAGTTTGATTGAGATCAATAGGAAGGCTTGGACATTTACAATGAATCCAGCATCTGTAAATAGGAGTGATAGCGTCCGGGGTCAATTTCACCCTCCTGATAGGCTTTTTCTACACCACAATTAGGTTCATGGTTATGAGTACATGTATTAAACTTACAATTTTCCCTTGGTTCAATCATTTCTGGGAAGAATAATGAAAGTTCATAAGCCTCAATATTGACTAAACCTAGTTCTCTGATACCTGGGGTATCAACAATGTAGCCGCCTGAATCCAAAGCCACTAATCGAGCAAAAGTAGTAGTATGTTTACCCTTGTTGGAATAAGAAGATACTTCTCCGATCTGTAAATCAAGCTTTTCGTCAATGCCATTAAGAATACTCGTCTTACCAACACCTGATGAACCGATGAATACTGTAGTTTTACCTTTGATATAAGTTTCCAACTCCTTAAGTGAATCAGGGTCTTCAATGGATGTTAGAAATACAGAATATCCCAGTTTTTCATACATATGTTTTAAATCCAGAAGATCTTCGACTTCTTCCGGCTTAGCCAGGTCCATTTTATTGATGATGATCGCAGCTTTAACCTCATAAGCTTCACAAGTCACCAAAAAACGATCTATAAAACCTTCGTTATATTTTGGCTTTCTAACTGATTGAACTACAAAGGCTTCATCGACATTGGCTACCAGTATTTGCTCGCCTCTGCGTCCATGTGTGGCTTTTCTGGTTAGATAATTCTCTCTTTCACTGATTTCCGTGATGTTACCAGTGCCATCTTCATTTTTCTCAAATTCTACATAATCACCAACAGCGATAGGATTAGTTACATCTTCCTCCTTAAGCCTGAATCGACCGGGTAAACGGCTTTTCACTAATTCTGTACCGGTGTCTACGTGATACCAGCTTCCTGTGGATTGAATTACTCTACCTTTCATCATCCAACAAAATATAAACAACCGGTGTATAAAGCATTTTTAGTTAGAAGGAGAGAGGTTTGAGTAAAAGGTGCCTTCGTGATTCATATAGCTACTTCCATTCCTATTCAAATCAAGCTGAGCACCATTAAAATTAGTGGCTGGTAGATTTAATTCATTATAAATACATGCGGTGGCTGCGTAATCCCAGATACATCCTCCACCTATTTCATTCTTCGGGAATTTGAACATACAAGCAGGACCATGCTCAAGAACTAGAATAGCGTTTAGGACAGAACCACCTCCGGAGATTTCTTTGAAACCATTTAAATCATTCTGTTGAACAAAATCATTCAGAATACTTTCAATTTCATTTGATCTAGGTGAATGAAGCAGTTTCGTATCTGTAACATAGGTGAGATGCTCGTTTTTATTTCTGAGTATCAGTGGTTCACCATTTTTAAAAGCACCCTCACCTTTAATTGCATGATATAGGGTTTCTGTTGCCGGATCATAAACAACGCCAATTAATGGGGTTCCGTTATGGCTAAGCAAAGCTATTGAGGTTGAAAAGCCTGGGTGTTTATTTATAAATGCCAAGGTGCCATCTAAAGGGTCTACACACCAGAAGTATTTCTTATTAAATCGACCGCCATCATCCTCTGTTTCTTCTGATAAAAGAGCAATATCATATTGAACCATAGTAGGATTTAAATGAGTGAGGATCACAGATTCACATTCTCTGTCAACTTTTGTAACCACTTGTGTAGCATAGTTTTCACCACCTACTTTTTGTTCGACGGAAATATCATCATTCATATAATTACGAATCACTTTTCCTGCGTCTAATGCTGCTTTGATAGCGATTTGACTGAGATGCTCAAAATCCATGTCTACAAATTGTTGATTACTTCATTGGTTACACGTTTGCTATAACTATTAATTTTCCAGTGTCCTGGACTCCAGCCTTCTAAAAAACGATGAAAATCTGCCCATGCGACTCTATACAGAGACCTCCATTCAGTTTCCAGTTCATAGTTAGGATCTGTTAGTTCAGACTGAAGATATTCGAAATAGGTATCGAGGATCTTAGCTTCCATCTGCTCGCTTTCATTTTCATCTAAACAGCTTCCGATGAAGTAGGCTACGTCTTTCATACCACATCCACCACCAACATATTGAAAATCAACTGCAGCAACTTCTCCATTGCTAGAGAAACAGAAGTTTGCAAGTTTTGCGTCTCCATGTATGATTGTTTTGTATTTACAATCATTCAATTTTAAATCAATTAACGGGGCGGCTTCTTTTAGTCGTTTATCCTTTAGTGTGGCTAATTCTTGGGGTCGTGTTTCTAAGTGCCAATAACTACCAGTTTCCCATAGACCTTCTGGTTTTTTACCCATAAAACTTGCGTGAAATTGAGCCAGCCATTTCAGGCAAAAAGTTATCTGATCCCAGTCCAGGTTCCATTTGCGAATTGCATAACCTGCATCATCTAAATCTTCCAATACCATGAAAACCTCGTCTTCGAGATGTTCAAAGGCTATACATTCAGGTAATCGTGCTGAAGATAAAGTGCTAAAATTCTCGTACCAGTTTGTCTCAACATGGTAGGAATTAACTTTGCGTTGATGTCCGATATCTGAGTTCCAGCCACGAGGATGACTATTTGGAGTCTTTAATTTCACGTGTTTTACAATCACACTTTTACGATCTGAACTTTCTAAACTAACACGCTTTATTTCACCATAGCCACTCCATAATTCCTGAATTATCTCCTCATCTATGATAGAAGAGGAGGCAGTACTTTGCAGGATAATCGATTTAAAATGAGCGTTCATTTGGTCATAAAAAAAGGGATTCACTTGCGCGAATCCCTTCTATAATTAATTTTTCGATTTTTCCTTGGCATCTTTTTCAGGAACCTTGAAAAACTCTTTTGGATCATTTATTGGGTCTTTCTCAAGAAGTATGTCCAGAACAGGTTCCATTCTATCTACATACTGAACTTTGAGATCTCCAATAACTTCCTTTTCTATTTCAGAAACATCTTTTTCATTCTTTTCAGGAAGTAATACCTCTTTAATACCAGCTCTTTTAGCAGCCAATACTTTTTCTTTGATACCGCCTACTGGAAGTACCATTCCGCGCAGAGTGATCTCACCAGTGAGTGCAATATCACCTTTTACTTTTCTCTGAGTGAAGATAGATGCAATTGCAGACATTAACGAAACACCGGCTGATGGTCCGTCTTTTGGAACTGCACCTGCAGGCACATGAATGTGTAGATCCCAATGTTTAAAAGCAGATTGAGGAATACCCAAATGCTCAGCATTAGCTTTTAGATATGAAGTGGCCAGCATAGCAGATTCCTTCATCACATCGCCTAATTGTCCGGTGATGTTCAATTTTCCGGTACCTGGAGAAACACTCGCTTCGATAAAGAGGATGTCTCCACCAAATGGTGTCCAGGCTAATCCGGTTGCAACACCAGGTACCGTAGTTCTTTCTGCTACATCCGAGAAGTACTGACGCTTACCTAGAATCTCTTCAACATCAGCCTCTTCAATATCGAATTCTGTGGATTCTTCCATTGCAACCTTTGCAGCTATAGCTCTTGCAAGTGATGCAATTCTTCTGTCCAGATTTCTAACACCCGACTCACGTGTGTATTCATCAATGACTTTTTCAATAGATTCATCACTAAATGATAACTGAGATTCTTGCAAGCCATTTTCTTTGATTTGCTTTGGAATCAGGTAATTTTTAGCGATTTCCTTTTTCTCTTCAAGTGTATAACCGGAGATATTGATGATCTCCATACGATCTCTTAGTGGGGCAGGTATGGTTTCTAGTGAGTTTGCTGTTGCAATGAAAAGTACTCTGGAAAGGTCATATTCCAGTTCAAGGTAGTTATCCTGAAAAGTGTCATTTTGCTCAGGATCAAGAACTTCAAGCAGGGCAGAGGTTGGGTCACCTCTATAGTCAGCACCAACCTTATCAATTTCATCCAGCATGATAACAGGATTACCTTTTCCAGCCTTCTTCATAGAGCGTAGTATACGCCCCGGAAGAGCACCTATATAGGTTCTCCTATGACCTCTGATTTCTGCTTCGTCTCGAATGCCACCAAGGCTGAAGCGATCAAATTCTCTGTTTAAGGCTCTTGCAATTGATTTACCTAAGGATGTTTTACCAACACCTGGAGGGCCGTAGAAACATAGGATAGGGGCTTTCATATCCTTTTTAAGTTTCAGTACCGCCAGATACTCAATAATTCTCTTTTTAACCTTTTCGAGACCATAGTGATCTTCATCAAGTACCTCACGAGCGAACTTTAGATCAAGCTTATCTTCAGAAAACTCTTCCCACGGAAGATCCAGAATCCATTCAACGTATGAATGAATGATTCCATAGTTAGGGGAAGCATTCGGGGTCATCTCTAATCGGGAGAGCTCTTTCTCGGCAACTTCTCTGGCATGATCCGGCAATTTCTTGCTTTCAAGTCTTTTTCTAAGATCATCAATTTCCTGTTGCTCAGAATCCTCACCCAGTTCTTCCTGAATTGCTTTTAGCTGCTGTCTTAAATAGAAATCACGCTGTTGTTCATCAATATCCGTCTTTACTTTGGATCGGATTTTCTCACTCAGGTTTAGTACTTGCAATTCTTTATCAAGAAAAGCCATCACCTTGTTGATGGATTCACTCAATTTCTGTGTTTCGAGAAGATCCTGTTTCTCTGAAGTATCGATATTCAGATTTGATGAAATGAAGTTCAGTAGAAAATTTGGGCTGTTGATATTATCAACAGCAATTGATGCTTCAGTAGGAATATTCGGTGACAGATTGATAATGTTAACGGATGTTTCTTTTATCGATCTGATCGATGCGTCCAGTTCCAGTCCTGTTACATCCATTTCTTTTGGATAGGCTGATACCTTAGCTTTGAAATATGGTTCCTTTTGAAGGAATTCATCTACTTTAAAGACAGATTTACCCTGAATAACAATGCTTTTAGAACCATCAGGCATTTTGATCAGTTTTAAAATCTGTGCAACAGTTCCCACTTTGTGTAAATCATCAAAATCAGGGTCTTCCAGATCCTCATCTTCTTGAGTTACCACACCAATTGTTTTATCTCCTTCATAGGCCTCTTTAACGAGTGCAAGAGAACGGTCTCTTCCGACGGTTATTGGAACTACCACTCCGGGAAATAATACTGTGTTTTTAAGGGGGAGGATTGGTAGTTCTTCCGGTATACCGGATTCAGTAAGTTTGCGCTCTTCTTCTTCAGACATTAGAGGAATAGCCTGCTCAAAGTCATCAAATGGATCTTCTGCGCTGTCTAAATAATGTGTAAAACGTAATCGTTGATTCATATAAAATAATGTGTTTGATAGCTCTTAAAGCAAAACAGAAGCCATGAAAGTTCATGCTATCAAACAGTCAGAGGTAAAGTCATTTGGTCTGACATTCTAACAGAATGTCAGAATTTAAAAATTGATAGTGATTGAACTAACAGCTATTCCAGAGATCAGATTATCACTTAAATTATCTTCAGTAAACTGAGCTGCAAAGGATAATTCAAATCTGCGGCTTTCAATTCCAGTCCCAAGGGTGATTAATGTCGGTGTATTGATAGCTAAACGAGTACCTGCTCTAAGTGGAAGAAATGGAAGCGGCCTTATCTCAATACCCAGATGCGTTAATAATTTATCTGTTGTGAAAGCATTGTTCGTTAAACCGATGTTGAAATCTCCCATAAGCTTTAATCTATTTATCTCAAGGAGAAAACCAGTATGAAGTGCGGTTGGTAAAATACTTGAAAAAGATTCATCATCAGCATCATCCAATTCGTTAAGAATTGATAGTTGATTATTCTGTTCAAGGAAGGGGAAGAACGAGCCAGGTTGTCCTTCAAAAAGTATATCACTAACTCCGTTTAGGTTAGTTATAGCACCAGATGACTCATTTTTTGTAAGTGATAGTGGATTATTGGTGTATCTAACTAATCCTACATCTGTCAAAGAAAATGATAATCGAAAAGATTTCGAGGTTAATTGATTAGATCCTTCCAGTACCGAAAGATCGTCTCCAAAAGTGATTAAATAAGTGATACCAACATCCATTCCGACACCAATACCATTTATTTCATTTAGCCAGTTATCGGTAAATGCTAGATTGGTGGCATTTAGTGTGTTTAAACCATTAATAATCTGAGAAGTTTGATCTGAGAAAGCTCCAGATGAAAATTGAGAATAACTACGATTATTTGTGATGTTGTTATTATCGTCTATGACGTTAGTCGATCGATAGGATGCATCGAAATATGCACCTGCTAGTATCAATTTGGGGGCAATACCAATACTGAATTTATCCAGATTCGGAGTCAGGCCATTTAGAAATTCGAAGGATTCTGCATAACCAATTGAAATCTCATGGAAAACCTGAAACTGCTGGCGTAATGTCTGCTGATAAAGATTCTCCCCATTTCTTTCAAATGAACTCGAATCATAGTAGTTCCTTCCTGTCCGATATCTGTTAGATACTCTGGACCTCGCAGAAATACCAAAACTCACTCTATCTGTTTTCCAGTTAATTCCGATAAAGTTGATCTCATACTGGGAAACGTTTTCAGTTGAACTGCTATTAGAAGGGAATAGGTTAGAAACAAGACCAGCTCTATCAATTGGATTCCCAACATTGTTAAAAGTAATATTTCTTAAGAATTGATCTCTGAAGTTGTCTATTTGAGCCTGATTATCATCACCAAAAACGAGTGGTTCGAAAT
This sequence comes from uncultured Balneolaceae bacterium, assembly GCA_965659005.1. Classification (GTDB taxonomy): domain Bacteria; phylum Bacteroidota; class Rhodothermia; order Balneolales; family Balneolaceae; genus CAYPTY01. The sequence goes on along the minus strand of CBFHVG010000012.1, from coordinate 13,043 downwards.
TGAAAGCAGCAGCTCCCAAAGATATTTGAAAACGTTCTGCTCTATCATGAATTAACAAATTTGCAGGATTATAGAAGGCTGCCTGCGGGCCAGTCAGATAGGCACCACCTCCACCACCTAAAGCCATATTGCGTGGATGCAGTGTAGGCTGTGCAATTATTGATGGTGCGCACAGCAAGCATAAACCTATGATTATGCTAATTTTATTCAAATGATATTGCCGTTCTGTCTGTAATGTTAGTTACTCGATTACCTTTAAACGAGCAACTCTTAACATTAATGTTTTTTGTCCTTTATCCTTGAAAAATACGACAACTCTGCTATTTGTACCTAATCCTGATCTATTTATGATTTTTCCGTAGCCAAATTTATCATGAGCAACTTTAACTCCAACCTGAAATGGATCAGCTCCATCTTCAAGGTCATATTCTATAGTCATGCCAACATTCTGGAAATTGTTATTTGATTTAGGCTTCTTCCAGTCGGAGTCATAATCGGTGTAAGAAGTACCGGATTTATCAGATTCATCGGTAAACCGGTCAGTTTTTTGAGAAATGGTTGCCCCGGTTTCAGTTCTAACAACACTTGCTTCCACTTCGTCAAGAAATCTTGATCGAAGTTGACGCTGTTCTTCACCAAATTTATAACGACTTCTGGAATGACTAAAGTAGAGCCTTTCCTCCGCTCTTGTGATAGCAACGTAAAAGAGACGACGTTCTTCTTCAATATTGGCTTCCTCACCTTCACGAGCTCCCATAGGGAATAAATTTTCTTCAAGACCTACAATAAATACCACAGGAAATTCCAGACCTTTTGAACCATGGACAGTCATGAGAGTTACTGCTGGCTTATCCTCATCATACTTATCCGAATCCGTGATAAGAGTAATTTCCTGCAGGAATGCGCTTAATGAAGCATTTGAGTTGGTTTGCTCGTAATAAGAGATAGCATTCTGGAATTCCATAATGTTATCTCTTCTGGTCAGTGATTCATGTGACCCTTCCTGAATTAACATTTTTACATAACCACTATTCTCCAGTAAATGTCTGGTTACTTCTGTGAGCGCAACACCATTTTCAAGTTCAGATCTTAAATGGTTTATCATATCAACAAAACCACGAATCCTGATCTTTGCTGGTTTATAAACATCCAGATCTTCGATATGCTGGATCAGAGACCAGATAGAAGTTTTTTCTCTTCGAGCTCTTTGTAATAATTCGGTAATGGACTTATTACCAATACCACGGCTTGGTTCATTAATAATCCTCAGAAGATTGGTTTCATCATTTGGATTTACTAACAAGGTTAGATAGGCAAGAACATCTTTAATTTCTTTTCGCTGGTAGAAAGATAAACCACCGACCAGTTGGTAAGGGATATCTTTTCTTCTGAGTGATTCTTCAAAAATTCTTGACTGATAATTGGTTCTGTAAAGTATGGCAAAGTCATTATTGCCGTATCCATGCCTCATTTTTAGTTCATTAATGAGACTGGTAACCCTATTTGCTTCATCTCGCTCATCAAAATTATCCAGAAGAATGATCATTTCACCCATATCATTAGCAGTCCAGAGGGTTTTATCAAGCTGCTTCTCGTTCTTCTTGATAATGGAATCAGCAGCTTTCAGAATGGCTTTTGATGAACGATAATTTTGCTCTAATGGAACCTGAACAGCATTTTCGTAATCGTTTTTGAAGTTGAGGATATTGCTAATATCAGCACCCCTGAAAGAGTAAATACTCTGAGCATCATCACCGACCACACAAATGTTTTTAAATTTCTCAGCCAGCATTTTAGTCACTTTATACTGCGCATGATTGGTATCCTGATACTCATCAATCATAATATATTTGAATCTATCCTGATATTGATCAAGTACATCAGGATGTTCTTCAAATAATTGAATTGGACGGATAAGTAAATCATCAAAATCCATGGCATTATTCAATTTCAGGCGTTCATCATAAATAGAATAGACTCTAGACATTATATCATCGAGTGTGCTTTTGACAAACCTATCTGAGAACTGATTAGGATCAATGAGCTGATTCTTAGCTTCACTGATTTTATACTGAATAGTGCGAGGGCGAATTTCTTTTGGGTCGAATCCAAGTTCTTTTAGGATCTGTTTAATGATGCTTTCAACATCGCTGGTATCGTAAATAGTAAAGTCCTTACCAAAGCCAATCTTTTCAGCTTCATAGCGAAGGATTTTAGAGAATACCGAGTGAAATGTACCCATCCACAGAGCTTTAGCCTTATCACCAATAAGGTTTACGATCCGGTCTTTCATCTCACGTGCTGCTTTGTTTGTAAACGTGAGTGCTAAAACTTGATTAGGAACTGCTTTATGTTGTTGAAGGAGGTAAGCAATCCTGTAAGTGAGAACTCTGGTTTTTCCGGAACCAGCTCCTGCAACTATAAGGAGGGGACCATCGCTATGTTGAACAGCTTGAGTTTGCTGTTCATTAAGCCCGGTAAGTAAATCCTTTTTTGGGCCGGAATCCGGTCCAGGTTGCAGTTGAAATGTCTTCAAATTAAGCTAAATCCTCTAATTGCTTTCTTAAGGTAGCTAAATTTTGCTCTGTGTCCTGTTGTTTCTTTCGCTCTTTTTCCACAACTGCTTCAGGGGCATTATCCACAAAATTACTGTTATTCAGCTTGCCATTGATTCCTTTGAGGAAGCCTTCAAGTCTCTGAATTTCTTTTTCAATGCGGTCAACTTCCTTATCTGTATCAATATGACCTTCTAATGGAATCCAGACTTCATGACCTTCTACAATTGCGGTGGCGCATGCCTTAGGTTTCTCAAGATCTTCACCTAATGTCAGCTTACCGATTTTCTGAAGATGTTTAAATATCCATTGATCATTAATCAGGATTTCAGCTACCTTTTCTGTTTTGGTGTGAATCAATACATCCAACTCTTCTTTTGGGCTTATGTTTGATTCGGCACGAATGTTTCTGATAGCTGATACAAGCTTTTGAATCAGCTGGAATTCATTTATATCATCCTGTCTGTCGAATTCAGGATTGTATTTGGGCCAGTCTGCAACTATTAATGCTTCGTTCGATGATCTTTCCTTTATGTATTGCCAGATTTCTTCAGAAATAAATGGCATAAACGGATGAAGAATCTTCATGAGTTGTTCGAAAAATCCAAGAGCAACTTCGAGTTTATTTTTTGGAATCTTTTTGGTGTAATCTGCTGGTTTTATAAGCTCGATATACCAATCAGCAAAATCATCCCAAACAAGTGAATAAATCTTCTTAAGAGCATCATTTGGACGATAATTAGCGAAATCTTCATCAATCTTATTGACTGTTTGATGAATACGGCCTGCCATCCAGCGATCAACTAAGCTATTCTGATCAAAATTCGGGTTAGGATCATAGCTCAAACCTTCCTCCATGTTCATGGTTAGGAAACGGAAAGCATTCCAGATCTTATTAGAGAAATTTCTTCCTTGCTCACAAAGTTTTTCGTCGAATAGTAAATCGTTACCTGCAGGAGAGGCAAATAGCATACCCACACGAACACCATCTGCACCATAATGTGCTATAAGGTCTAGTGGATCAGGGGAGTTGCCCAGGCTTTTAGACATCTTTCGGCCTTTGAGGTCACGTACAATGCCGGTGTAGTACACATTGCTGAAGGGTTTTTCACCCATATATTCGTATCCGGCTATAATCATTCTGGCAACCCAGAAAAACATGATTTCAGGTGCTGTTACCAAATCAGCAGTAGGGTAGTAATAGTCTACTTCTTTTCTGTCCTTGAAACCATTGAATACTGCAATTGGCCATAACCAGGATGAAAACCAGGTATCCAATACATCTTCATCTTGTTTAAGGTCATTAGCTGTAACACTATTTCCTGTTTTGGCTGAAGCTTTCTCGATAGCTTCTTCAATACTTGTAGCTATAACATAATCGTGCTCACCTTCACCATAATAGTATGCAGGTATGCGTTGCCCCCACCAAAGCTGCCGACTTATGCACCAGTCTTTAATATTCTCCATCCAGTTACGGTAGGAGTTCTTGAATTTAGAAGGATGAAATTGAACATTGTCATTCATCACATTATCGAAAGCAGGTTTACTGAGCTTCTCCATTGAAACCCACCACTGTAGCGACAAACGTGGTTCGATCACTACATCTGTGCGCTCAGAATAACCAACTTTATTTCTATAATCTTCAATCTCAACAAGGTTCCCAGCAGCTTCAAGATCTTTGGCAATTAGTTTCCTGACTTTAAAACGATCTTCTCCAACATATAGCTGAGCAGCCTCTGATAGTGTTCCATCTGGGTTCATTATGTCAATGATTTCCAGATTGTATTTTTCACCTAGATCAAAATCATTAACATCATGCGCAGGTGTTACTTTCAGACAGCCTGTACCGAATTCCATTTCAACGTATTCATCGAAAATGATAGGTACTTCGCGATTCACCAAAGGAACAATTGCCTTTTTGCCTTTGAGGTGTTGATATCGCTCATCATCGGGGTGACAACATAGAGCGGTATCACCAAGAATGGTTTCAGGGCGTGTAGTTGCAATGGTTACATATTCATCTTCAGACCCGGTTATTTGATAGCGAATATGATACAGTTTTGAATTTACTTCTTTGAAGATTACTTCTTCATCACTTAGTGCTGTTTTGGCAGATGGATCCCAGTTGATCATGCGCTCACCACGATAGATGTAACCTTTCTCATGGAGGTCAACAAAAACATTAATCACAGCATCATAGTAGTCTGGATCCATGGTGAAAGCTGTACGATCCCAGTCACAACTAGCGCCAAGTTTCTTGAGCTGTTCAAGAATTATCCCACCATGTTTATGAGTCCATTCCCAAGCATGCTCTAAAAAATCATCGCGGCTTAAATCACCTTTTTTAATTCCCTCTTCTCGTAGCTTTCTAACAACCTTTGCTTCAGTTGCAATAGAGGCATGATCTGTACCTGGTACCCAGCAAGCATTAAAACCGCTCATTCTTGCTTTCCGTATGAGAACATCCTGAATGGTATTATTCAGCATATGTCCCATGTGAAGTACACCAGTAACATTAGGCGGTGGAATTACAATGGTGTAGGAGGGACGTTCATCCGGAGTTGAATGAAAGTATCCATTCTCCATCCAGTAACTGTACCATTTATCTTCTACAGAAGTTGGATCATATTTCGATGGAATCTCTTTTTTCAAAGATTGCTGAGACATGGAAATCGTAAAGTGTTTGAAAAAGTATTATCAGGTATTTCTAACCATAAGAACACCAAAGTGTCCGTCGGCGCCATGCTTATGTGGCAAAGTTTGATAAGCTTTACCATCTTCAATAAGCACTTCTTCAGGTAGATAGTCTTCCAAAGGTTGAAGTTCGAAGTTCGGGTACTTCTCAAGAAATTTATTTACCTGTTCCATATTCTCTTCCGGTTCAAGAGAACATGTTGAATAAACGAAGCGGCCGCCTCTTTTTACCATGTTTCCAGCTTCTTCAATTAATTCCTCTTGAAGTGAAACAGCGTTTGCAAGGCCTTGTTCGTCTCTTCTCCACCGTAAATCTGCTCTTTTACTTAGTACACCAGTACCAGTACAAGGGGCATCAAGAAGAACGGCATCGGCAAGTGGTAATGCTAGTTCTTTAACATCGCCCTGACGAATTTTAATGTTTTCTGCGCCAAAGTTTAGAGCGTTCTCGGCTAGTAGTTCCAGACGGTTTGTTGAAATATCGACAGCTAATACTGATCCTTTTCCTTCCATCATTTCAGAGATCATAATGGATTTGGTACCTGGAGCCGCACATAGGTCATAAATAGATTCTTCTGGTTGAGCATCAAGTATAGTAGGTGCAAAACCGGCTGCAATATCCTGAACCTGGCATATTCCTTTGCGGAAAAGACCTTTTTCAATAAATGGTTGAACAGTATCAACCTGATAGAAATAAGGAAGCCAGTCAGAGGCTTCATATGTAACACCCATTTTATCCAGTCTTTTTTCAAAATTCTCTGGCTTGGTCTTCTGAGTGTTAACTCGAACAAAAAAGTGTGGGCGCTGATTATTGGCTTGCATAAGCTGAAATGCTTCGCGCTCTCCAAAACGTTCAACCCATCTTTTGACCATCCATTCAGGATGTGAAAATGTTGTTGCAACCAACTTAGTTCTGTCAGGAAAAGCTGGCTTTGGAAGACCATTAACATCACGTTGAACATTCCTTAGGATTGCATTAACCAGATCACCTGTTTTAGAACCGGCTGTCATTTTTGCAATTTCAACTGTTTCATTGAGTGTGGCATAGTCGGGTGTGCCATCCATAAATAGCATTTCATATATGCCCAATCGAAGGATGTTTTTCAGCGGAGCTTTCATTTCTTCAATGCTGATGCTTGCGAAATGGTCGATCAGAAAATCGAGATATGATCTTCTTCTGAAAATGTTTTGTACGTATTCTCTAACCTGAGCACGTTCTCTCGGTTCCAGTTCATTTGAAATAGAATAGTCAAGGTTGGCATTCGTATCGAATTCAACCAGAATTTGTAAACTTACGGATCTTGCAGTTAATTCAGTTTCCAAGTCGGAGCCCAATTTTAGTGTTATATACTGATCTAAGTGTTTAATAAATAGTAATCTATCAAACGAAAAAATGAGCCGGTTTTTGGCCGGCTCATTAAGTCAGTAAAGATAGAAAAGTATAGCTCCATTTGCTAGTTCAGATATTTAACCAGGACTAGAAATTTAACTTTTTTCCTTTTGGATACTCTATGGTATAGCTGAATCTGATGGTCTCTGTTGACCCAGCTTCAATTATTCTATTCCACCTAAGGAAACCAGTTTCCTTGTCATAAATGGCACCTTGAAGGGATACTAGTGAAATCTTAATACCTTCATCAACCGAGACAGGAATCTGATCCTGTATTTCAATTTTAATTGATTCACTTTTCGTATTCCTTATCGCAATCTCGAATGTTTTGGTTTCTCTGGTCTTAGAACCAAAGAATCTTCGCTCTTCAAAGTCCTTGATACTTTTGCGATCAACTATGATGCTTTTATCAGTACCTAAGGAAATGTTCAGGGTGTCATCAGTTGAGAAAGGAGAGATGTATGATCTTCCAATAAAAGTATTCTCAAAATATAAATTGGCTGATCCACTGAGTAAGTTTAAATCGCCCCATTCACTTAGGTCTGCAATTAAAAAAGCGTTTTTACTTTGAGAGGGTACTGTTGCAAAACTGAAATCAGCTTTAATCTGATTCGTTGAAACTATCGCTGTGGCTTCTCCTTTACCGCTTTCGATAGAATATGGTCCATTAATTTTGTAGGTAAATGAAGTTGTGTTTCGACTGAATTCAGCAATTGAAACCTTTTTGTATACATTGATCTCATCCAATTCTGAATCTTCCGCAAGATCAGCCATTCCTGCTTCTGCATTTGCAGATCTATTTCTCTTTGCTTCCTGCATTAAAACGGGTGATGGCATCTTATAAAAATCTACATACCATGGCGCCAACTCTGGTTTAGTTGCATTTTCATTTGGATTTGCTGAAGAAACTGAAAGTTCAATGTCATTCCAGTCATAACCAGAATTCTGATAAATAGAGGCTTTATAAATTAGATCTACAGGTTTATCAGTATTATCAACTCGTATGTCATATGTTGGATACCATCCAGCTTCAGCGATTAAATAACTTATGCTGAATTCCACATTTTGATCACCATTGGATTCCACTTCAATTATGATTTCACTTGTGTTCTTAGAAAAGCTGCGTGACAATTCATTTAGCTGCTGAGTCACTTTTTTCAATTCCTCATTAGCATCAGTTCTTTCAGTATTCAAATCAAGAATTCTATTCTGAATTTTTATTGATTGAGCTGAATAAAATTCCAGAAAGCTTTCTAACTCTGCTGTTGTGTATTTCTCTTCAGCATTAATAAGACGATTTGGGTCTAAGAACCTTTCTCTTTTCTTTTCAACTTCAATATTTGCCTGAATTCGTTTTAATTTTTCTTCCAGTACAACTTTACGTTGCCTAAGCGCTGAAATTGTTTCGTTGTCCTCAACTTCTTGCAGATAATTGTAGTCATGTGATAGTGAGAGTAGGGTATATCTTCCAGTACCACCTAGCTGAATAGTTGCTGGCCTTAGAGAAGGGCTAAGATTATTGAATATCAGTTTATGTTTACCATCAACTAATGAAACAGAAGCAGTTCTGGTGATTAGAGCACCATTTCTGTAAACAGTGGCTTCTTTGATTTCGGTACTAACTTCAGTGGCAGTGAAGTTATTTAATAGAATACCACTGAGAATGGTGTAAGCAATTAGCAAAGTTGTCATAGCATGAATATTGATTTATTGAATGCATTACTAACGCATCATATTCAGGATGAATTGTATAAAACCTCATACCATAACAAATAATAATCTTCACTTAATAGCCTAAGCAGGAGCAGTTTTTTCTGAAACCTGATTTCTATGTACTGAAAGTGAAGCATCATTGCGAATTACCTGATATCCGGCAAAAATGCAGAGAATACCCAGTAGTTCAGTTACATATAAAACATAGGTATGGCCAAACTTTGTAGCTGTGCCACCAATCCCTGGTAATATTCCACCAATAGCTATAAGCACATTACCCCAGAAACGTCCTTTGAATTCAACATTTCCATAGTATTTAAAAGCTGAGTAGAATGCACCTCCAACCAGAAATATAACCGCGTAGATGTTGATAAATGGAGTAATGAGTCGGATAAAAGTCCATTCTAAAACATTTCCGTTTAGTTTATCGCCAACCTTTGAAAGGTCAAGTGGTGAGAGGATGGTAAGTATGCTTGAAATGACGAGTACAACAACCAGTATAGTTGTAAGAACATTAGCTTTCTTGCGGTCCATCAACAAATAAATAGTGCCTTGTGCTAATGGAACACCACCTAGGAATGCACCAGCAATGTACCAGGTCTTGAAGATAAAGGGTGTCCAGCCAACAAGAGTATGAGTACTTTCAATAGCAGTGCCAATACCATAAGTGATAACCCCAATGGTCCACCATAGTAGATATAAGGCTTTGGGTTTTTGTCTCCAGTGAGAATAAATTATGGTCAGGAAATAGACAGAAAAGATTGTAGTCGCAATGGGGATATAAGCTGCGAAAGGCATTATAGACGAATAAGTTGGAGTGTTAATTTATTAAGTTCAGAAGAACTCATCCTAATGTGAATTTTAAATGAAGATGAAGGGTTGTGAGGTCAATCTTTTATACTCAATTCTTATTGCCCTTATTTGGCATTTTCCATAACTTTATCAGCCTTCGCAATAGTGGATTTATTACACATTTATACAAAGAAATTTTTTACTAACTAAATCGCAATCTACCGCACATGAATAAAGGAATTGTAGCACAGGTTATTGGCCCAGTAGTTGATGTTGATTTTCCTGATGCAGCCATCCCACCCGTATTAAACGCCTTACATATTAATCAAGAAGATGGTTCAACTCTTGTACTTGAAGTAGCCCAGCATCTTGGTGAAGACAGAGTTAGAACCATTGCCATGGATTCAACAGATGGTCTTGTAAGAGGAACCGAAGTAACTAACACAGGCGGAAACATTTCTATGCCGGTTGGTGAAGACATTCGAGGACGACTATTTAACATTGTTGGTGAAGCCATTGATGGTATTCAGGAGCCAAAAGGCGATCGTAAATACCCAATCCACAGACCTGCTCCGTCTTTTGATGATCTTGCAACTTCTACAGAAATGCTTGAAACAGGTATTAAAGTTGTTGATCTCCTTTGTCCATATGCTAAGGGCGGTAAAATTGGTCTTTTTGGTGGTGCTGGTGTAGGTAAAACAGTATTGATTCAGGAATTGATAAACAACATTGCGAAGCAACATGGTGGTCTTTCCGTATTCGCTGGAGTAGGTGAACGAACACGTGAGGGAAATGACCTTCTTCGTGAATTCATTGAGTCTGGTGTAATTGATTACGGAGATGATTTTAAAGAAGACATGGAAAAAGGTGGCTGGGATCTATCAAAAGTAGATATGGATGCTCTGAAAGCATCGCAGGCTACATTAGTATTTGGTCAGATGAACGAGCCTCCTGGAGCACGTGCTAGAGTTGCACTTTCCGGTCTTACTGTTGCAGAATACTTCCGCGATGAAGTATCCAAAGACATTCTTTTATTTATAGATAATATTTTCCGTTTCACTCAGGCTGGTTCTGAGGTATCTGCTCTTCTAGGCCGTATGCCTTCTGCTGTAGGTTATCAGCCAACACTAGCTACTGAAATGGGTGCACTTCAGGAAAGAATTACATCAACCAAAAATGGTTCGATTACTTCTGTACAAGCTGTATATGTACCTGCCGATGACTTGACTGATCCTGCACCGGCAACAACATTTACTCACCTTGATGCAACTACCGTACTTTCTCGTGCTCTAACACAAATTGGTATTTACCCTGCTGTGGATCCACTGGATTCAACTTCAAGAATTGTTGATCCTAAAGTTGTAGGCGAGGAGCATTACAATATTGCAAGAAAGCTGACCGTACTTTTGCAGAATTACAAAGATCTTCAGGATATCATTGCGATTCTTGGTATGGATGAACTTTCTGATGAAGATAAGTTGGTAGTAGCCCGTGCCCGTAGAGCTCAGCGTTTCCTAAGTCAGCCATTCTTTGTAGCTGAACAGTTTACTGGTTCACCAGGTAAGTATGTGAAGATTGAAGATACTATTAAAGGCTTCCAGATGATCCTTGATGGCGAACTGGATCACCTACCAGAGAATGCATTCTATATGGTCGGTGATATTAATGAAGCCATTCAGAAAGGTGAAGCTCTGCTTGCAGAAGCAACTGCTTAATCCTTATAGATATGAGCACATTCAAAGCGCAAATACTTACTCCAGAAGGAACTCTATTTGAAGGCGATGTAACCGGCGTGCAAATGCCGGGCGCTATGGGTTCCTTCGAAGTAAAATTTAATCACGCACCTTTAGTATCCACACTGCTTGAGGGATCTGTATTGGTTCGTATTGGTAAAAGTGAAGACAAAAGCTTTGAAATAACAGGCGGTTTTGTCGAGGTTAACCAAAATAATCTCACTCTTTTAGCTGAATCTGCAACAGAAGCCTAGTTAGTTACTCTTCTGGTAACTATAGTTTTTTTTAAGTCGTAAATGACTCGAAGCCGATATAAACTATATCGGCTTTTTTATTTTAGATGATATACGTTGCATTGATGCATAAGTAATTATGAAGCGAACTATTCTTGGAACATCCATTTTATTTATCCTGCTTTTTCAGTCAGTATTAATTGCTCAAGATTTTTCGACTGGAAGAATAAATGTGGATGAATATGGTACAGCAATCCATGGATATGACCCCGTTGAATATCATCTAACGAGCAGAGCTATACGAGGTGATAGTACCATATCATTCGATTACAATGGAGCAACCTTTTATTTCAGAAATGTTGTAAATAAAAAGATATTCCAAACCTTACCAGAAAGGTATTCGCCTGCATTTGGTGGGTTTTGTGCTTACGGATTAGCCTTTGATGAATCAGATTCAAAATCCAAAAGAGGGCGGTATAAAGTTGATCCTACAAACTTTAGCCTGTATTCAGGAAAACTGTTACTTTTTTGCCCTGAAAATGAGGAGCCTTCAAAGAGAAACTGGAATAATAATGAAGACTATTACTATAGTCGCGCTACTTCATTATGGGCAGAGATAAAGGATAAATAACCTAAAAGTTTCATTTGGGTTTAGCACTTTGTAACATCTCGACTCAATACGAATGTGATTGTAACCCAATGAAACGAATTACCCTTTTTATTTTTGTCATTTTATGCACATCTGTATTCTATTCTTGTAGTAATGAAACAAGAACTGAAACAGCTTTTGAAGACCCACCTCAATGGTCAAAAGAAGTAATCTGGTATCAGATATTTGTTGAGCGTTTCAGAAATGGAGATCCATCAAACGATCCAACCAAAGAAGATATAAAAGGTAATTATCCGGGATTCGTGCCGGAGAACTGGGAAATCACACCATGGACCCAAGACTGGTATAAAGAAGACCCATATTTTGTTGAGGTTGGAAATCGAAATGATTTAAACGGTAACCCGATTACAACTTTTGGTCAAAAAGCACAACTAAGGAGGTATGGGGGTGACTTACAAGGTGTGTTAGATAAAATCGATTATATCGATTCGCTGGGAGTTACAGCAATCTATTTTAATCCACTTAACGATGCACCTTCATTGCATAAATATGATGCCAGAAACTGGAGACACATTGATGTGAACTTTGGTCCTACACCTGAAGCTGACAAAGAATTAATGGCCAGTGAAGACCCTTTAGATCCAGACACCTGGAAGATGACTGGTGCTGATAAAATGTTCCTTGAAGTGGTTGATGAATTTCACAAACGAGGAATTAAAGTGATTCTTGATTATTCATGGAATCATACAGGAATTGAGTTTTGGGCGTGGAAAGATATTCTGGAAAAAGGTAGAGACTCTGAATATGCTGACTGGTTCTGGATAGAATCATTTGATGATCCGGATACAGAGGAGGATGAATTTAGTTATAGAGGTTGGATAGGGGTAAAAACGCTACCGGAAATAAAGGAAACCACTAAACAAAATCACGACGGACCGGTTGAGGTCTTTGAGGGAAATATTTCCAATGATACCGTTAAAGAGCACATCTTTAATATCACCAAAAGATGGCTTGATCCGAATGGAGATGGAGACCCTTCCGATGGAATAGATGGCTATCGTCTTGATGTAGCTGCAGAAATGCCTTTAGGCTTCTGGAGAGAATTCAGGAGTGTTGTAAGAGGGGTAAATCCTGATGCGTATCTATTGGGTGAAATTTGGTGGAAACAATACCCGGATCACCTAATGGACCCAGAACCTGTATTAAGAGGTGATGTATTTGACGCACCTATGAATTATCGATGGTATAGGTCAACTCGCCACTTCTTCAATCAATCTCCTGATAAGATTTCTGTATCGGAGTATGTAGATAGTCTTAAATCAT
>CBFHVG010000011.1:0-21467 GCA_965659005.1 uncultured Balneolaceae bacterium | reverse complement strand
CAAAAGGAAGTGAGCACGCTCAAAGACATGCATCTTCGAAAAGCAGCTGAGCTTGAGAATATGAGAAAACGAGTTCAGAGAGAAAGAATGCAAATCTTTGAAGATGCAAAAGCTGGAGCATTGGAAGATTTTCTACCGATTTCAGATGACCTTTTAAGAACAATTGAAGCTGCAGCAGACTTGGAAATTGAGGAAGGCTTTAAAACCGGCGTTGAAATGGTTTCGAAAAAATTCGAAGAAGTGTTATCAAAGCATGGTGTGGTGAGAATTGACCAAATTAACGTCCCTTTTGATGTGAATCTTCATGATGCCATGTTACGTCAACCATCAACCGACGAAAAAATTGGCAGCGATATGGTTATTCAGGTTCTTGAAAGTGGATATAAAATTGGTGACAGAACCATAAGGCACGCTAAAGTTATTGTAAGCGAATAAACATGACGAATAGAGATTATTACGAAATATTAGGTGTCGAAAAGTCAGCTTCAGAATCTGAAATCAAGAAGGCTTACCGAAAAATGGCTATGAAGTATCACCCTGACAGAAATAAAGGGGATGCTGATGCAGAAAAGAAATTTAAAGAAGCAGCTGAAGCCTATGAAGTCTTGAGTGATGCTGATAAAAAAGCCAGATATGACCAATTTGGTCATGCAGGCCTAAACAACGGCGGATTTGGTGGAATGGACTATGACAATGTCGGATTTGAAGACATTTTCAGTCGTTTCAGTGATATCTTCGGTGGGGGCATTTTTGGTGATGATATCTTTGGAGGTTCTGCTGGACGTGGTAGGGCGAGACGAACTGCCGGTCAACCTGGTTCAGATTTAAAAGTTCGAGTTTCATTGAAATTGGAAGAAATCGCATTTGGAACCGAAAAGAAACTAAAAGTAAAAAAACAGACCCAGTGTAAGTCTTGTAATGGAACAGGGGCAGAAACAGATTCTGATTTTCAAACATGTGGCACTTGTAACGGAGTAGGTGAAGTTCGTCAGGTTACAAGAACCATACTAGGGCAGATGGTTAATGTTCAGGCTTGCCCGACCTGTAGAGGTGAGGGACGCATCATTACGAGTAAATGTAAAACCTGCCATGGCGAAGGCCGTGAGAAGGGCGAAGAGACGGTTAAAATTAATATCCCGTCAGGAGTATCCAATGGTAATTACATAACTCTAAGAGGACAGGGTAATGCTGGGCTCAGAGGTGGACCTGCAGGTGATCTCATTGTCCTGATTGAAGAAATAGAGCATGAGTACTTTGAAAGAGATGGAAATGATATCTATTACCACCTTTCACTGAGTATCCCGGATGCCATATTAGGTACAGAAGTTGAGGTACCTACATTGAAGGGGAAAGCAAAACTTAGAATTGAGGAAGGAATACAACCGGGTAAACTTCTAAGAATGAGGGAGAAAGGGATTCACGGTTTAAACAATTCTGGGATAGGTGATGAGCTTATTCGAGTGAATGTCTACATCCCAAAAGAGATTACAGCAGAAGAGCGTAAGCAAATTGAAAAACTGAAAGAAGCCGAAAACTTCGATCCGGCAAATCAGACAGAGGATGAGCGCGGCTTCTTCTCAAAAATTAAAGACGTATTCGGATAAATGAATGGCTGTAATTATTAAATACTTACAGCCGTTCCGCTTACAGAAACCATAAGCATAGAGCCATTTGCTCCAATGGTCTCATAATCAATATCGATTCCAATAATTGCATTTGCTCCAACTGCTGAAGCTTTTTGTTCCATTTCAGCAAATGCGATACGTCGGGCTTCCTGTAGCTCTCTTTCATAGGCTGCAGATCTTCCACCAACAATGTCTCTGATCCCGGCAAAGAAGTCCTTGAATATATTCGCTCCAAGAATAGCCTCTCCGGTAACCACACCGAGGTATTTATTTACTTCATGGCCTTCAATTTGATTAGTCGTTGACATCAACATGATAATCCCTTTCTGAATTTGGTTTTAAATAAGAATTCAGAATATGGTATTTAGGCCGAAATAATAAAAATTATTTCAGGTTGTCAGTCTTTTTACGGGAAGCTTCAGCCATTGAATGATGATAAGAAGAAAGCTTTTCAGCTAATCCATCATCAGTCATACTGAGCATACGTACGGCTAGTAAACCAGCATTTTGGGCTTTTCCAATAGCTACAGTTGCCACAGGTATACCATTTGGCATTTGAACAATGGAATATAAACTATCAACACCGCCAAGTGCAGATGTCTGTACTGGCACTCCTATAACAGGTAGTGTGGTATGCGATGCCAGCATGCCAGGTAGGTGAGCTGCCCCACCAGCACCTGCAATTATGATATGAAGACCTCTGTTTCTTGCTGATCGACCATATTCAGCCATATCATTAGGGGTTCTGTGAGCAGAAACAACACGTTTTTCGTAAGCGACACCAAATTCATCCAGAATATCGGTTGCCTGTTTCATGGTTGGCCAGTCACTGTCGCTGCCCATTACAACTCCAACGATTGCATTCTCACTCATATCAGATCTCTAGATTTTTAGTTAGTTCTTTAGCCTGATGATACGTTTCAGCAACATGATCTCCAAGCAGGGTATAGTGGCCCATTTTTCGACCCACTTTAGATTGAAGTTTACCATACATATGCAGATGTCCATCAGATTCTGCAAGGGCACCTGTTACTTCATCAACCTGTGAATCGCGATTTTGTGTACCTAACAAATTTATACTTACCACAGCAGATGAACGAAGCTCAGTTGATCCAAGAGGCATTCCCATAACAGCTCTGACATGGTTTTCAAACTGTGAAGTAACACATCCTTCTATTGTGTAATGTCCTGAATTATGAGGTCTTGGTGCTGATTCATTCATCAAGACCCGGCCGTCCACAGTTAAAAAGAATTCATATGCGAAAATACCCTTACCATCAATGGCCTCTGTGGCAATTATTGCAAGACGCTGAGCCTCTTCCATATGCTCTTTATGGATCTGGGCAGGCGATAGTACTGCAACATTAATATGATTTTCCTGAACGGTTTCACAAACGGGATATACTTTTACGCCAGTTTCATTCCGAACCACTTGAACAGCAAGTTCATGGGTAAAATCAACAAATGCCTCAGCAATTATATCATATCCCTTATCTCCACCAAAAGCTTTGAATGCATGTTGTGCTTCACCTAAGTCATGGACAGTTTTATTTCCATAACCATCATAACCACCTTTAGAAGATTTCAATAAATAAGGCCATCCATGATTATCACCAAATGATGCTAAATCATTTTCCGATGTAATTAAAGCATATGGAGTAACCGGAATTCCAGCATTTTCAAAAGTTTGTTTTTCAATGAGTTTATTTTCAATCAGCGAAAAACTCTCAGGGGATGGATAAATTGGAGTCCCTGATTGTTCCTGAACCTGCTTCAGTAAGTCTGAACCAATAAATTCATTTTCCAGGGTGACAACGTCGCAATCTTTGGCATAGGCAACCATATCCTCAACAGATTCAAATGAACCTGATATTGAATAAGGTGTCATAAATTGAACTGGTTCATTTTCAGTTCGATCAGAAAAAACAGAAACTTGGATGCCGTATCTAAATGCCTGAAGCGCACTCATTCGGGCTAGTTGTCCGGCTCCTAAAAAGCCTAATTTATAATTTGCTGGGATAGAAGTTATACTCACGTCAGATCATTAATTTAATTGCCAAAGATAGTAAATTGTTCCGAAATGGGTGATTCAAAATTATACATTATTAAGCATGTGCCTTATGAAGGGCCTTGATTAATTACGGTCTGGTTAAAGAAAGAGCATATAGGTTTCGAAGAAGCATTTTATTAAACATATTCAAAATGAAATCTAGAATTAAAAGATGCTTTTTAACATCCTCAAATATCTATTCAATTAATTGTTATTTTCGACACCTATAATTTAAAAGCATCAGCAAATAGTATCTAATGGACATTGAAGCAAAATTAAAGCAGATTAAATCACGTTTCGAAGAAGTTACTACGGCCATGAGTGATCCATCTGTCTTTGATGATCCATCAAGGTACACCGAACTAACTAAAGAACATGGTAGCCTCAGAGAATTAGTTGAGGATTATGATAATTGGTCTGACCTTAATAATAGGTTTAAGGGTAATTCCGAGTTGATAGAAATGGATGAGGACCCAGAGATCACCGAAATGGCCAAAATGGAAAACGAAGAGATCAAGGAAGATCTGGCCAAGCTGGAAGAAGAAATTAAAATTAAACTGGTCCCAAAAGATCCTGAAGATGAAAAGAATGCTATTGTTGAAATAAGAGCAGGAACTGGAGGGGATGAAGCGGCCATCTTTGCTGGAGATTTATTCGATATGTATCGCAGATTCGCAGATAAAATGGGTTGGACAGTTTCACTTGCAAGTCTGAATGAATCGGATAAAGGTGGTTATAAAGAGATTGTTTTCTCACTTGAAGGCAATGATATTTTTGGGTTTATGAAGTACGAATCTGGTGTACATAGGGTTCAGCGGGTTCCTGAAACTGAGAGTCAGGGAAGGGTGCATACTTCAGCTGCAACCGTTGCAGTGCTTCCTGAAGTTGAGGATGTAGAAATTGAAATTAATCCTTCGGACCTTAGAATTGATACTTTTCGAGCGAGTGGTGCCGGTGGACAGCATGTAAACAAAACAGATTCTGCTATTCGTATTACACATGAGCCAACAGGTATCGTTGCTGAATGTCAGGAAGAACGCTCTCAACATAAGAACAAGGATAAAGCAATGTCTATGTTGCGCGCCAGGATGTATAACGTTGAGTTTGAAAAGAAGCAGAAAGAGAGAGCTGCCGAACGAAAATCACAGGTATCGACCGGTGATCGTTCAGCCAAAATCCGAACTTACAATTACCCTCAGGGTAGAATTACTGATCACAGGATTAATGTGACTCTTTACAATCTTGATGATTTTATGAAAGGTGATATCCATGAGATGCTGAATGCACTACGCGTTCAGGAAAATTTGGATAAGCTTAATGCAATGGCAGAGAGCTAAGGTTATTTACTGTTTAACTCTTTATGCAAAGCTTTAACTGTTGCATAATCTGCTTCTGTTAATGCTCCGACATCGAAAAGAGAAACACCAATACCACCACCTGCTTTTGCTTTACGAATAGCTATTTCAAGTTCCTCATCAGTTAATCCCGGAAGATAAAGCCCCGGCATGATATCAAACCTGCCGTGAGCTTCTCTTATACCCTGTTCTGTTGCGAACTCAATCCAGTTCAGATTTTGTCGATAGAAATTCTGATATAGCATTGGCAGAGCTATATCTAAATTCCAGCTTGCCCAGTCCTGACGAACCATTTGCCTACTCATAACTGGAAATGGAAAAACAGCAGCAGTTAATAATTTATCATTTTCATGAGCTATCTCAGCTAAATCATTGACGAGAGTAGTCACAGCATTCAATCTGAACTGAAGCCATTCAGTGCTTAACTCAGGATTTTCCATATCCATTGGATCCACACCGAAGATTTCTTTGTATTGTCTTCGAGCTTCCGGATGGTAGCCATAATCATATTCAGGGAATTGGCGATCCTGTATTAAATCATATTTAGGCTGAAGATCAGCTCCTAATATGACATCTACATATCTTACATAATCCAAATGGACTGATTTTACACCTTTGGCTTTTGCAACTTCAGTAATATTATTTCGGATGTGTTCTCTGGCACCTTCAGAAAAAGGACTAAGCCATTGATAATAATTCACATAGGCACGATAATCGTATGAATTATCTCCATTCCTATTAACCGCATACCAGTCAGGGTTCTTAGCAGCAGTACTATCGCCAGGGCGATTTAATGTCCAAATCCATGCATGAATGTCGATATCATATTTATCAGCATAGCCAACCACTTCTTCAAGTTTTTCACGACCTGCATTCAGATAAAGTGCTGAAAACCCAGCATCAGACATTTTAGATAATAAGGAATCCCATTCAGCCTCATTTTTTGCAATGCCACCACCTGTCCATGCTGCAAAGGTAAATTCAGAATCTGTCTCTTCATTAGGGGAATTTTCACAAGCTAAAAGCATTAGAAATAGGCCAATGAATAAGTAAGTGAGCGTTGATGAGTGTTTCATTTCGAAATGCTTATAAATTCTTGGTTATTAAGTGTGATGTTACCTTTTTGAGGATTTCTTATTGTGAGCTCATATCCTGATGCAGTGTTCATTAAATGGACAATGTAAAGATCAGAATTATGTTCAAAAACGGGACCTCCAAGCTCATTTATATCTCTAGCAAATGTACCATGTTCTCTTTTATAGTCCAGTTGCTTGCGATGCAGATGGAATAAAAGTTGTCTTTCCCATTCAAAAAGGGGCTCATTGAATGTCACATTAACACTGGAAGAACTATCTGAAAACTGAACTAAACCCCAATGTTCAGGTCTATGCATATCAATAGCATATTGGGGAGACCAGACCCAGTTATACTCTGGCAGGTATTTTCCGGTTGTCGCATTCTTTTTTCTGTCATACTCACCATTTACTATATCATATTGCCATTGAACCCTTGAAAAATTCATTTTCCAGATGGTCCCGTCAATAACTTTCGAACCTCTTTTCATTTCAGCAACCGGTTTCAAAGGTATTGCCATTTCAATAGTCCACATTGAATCGGTATCTGTTGGATTATTTAAGGTGCCATCAATATCAATTCCAATAATGGTTTCATTTAAATCCCAGTAATTACTCACTGGGCCGCCAATACGATATGGCTTGAGCAGGATTAATTCCCATAGTGTTCCCAGTGCATTTACTTCGAATTCAACGTAATGGGGTTCATCCAGATCAGGGTTAATGAAGACTTCAAAATCGTTATTATAAAAAATGACAGCATCACGATCCGTTATATCACCCCAAATGTGCTCTTCTTCCATTTCAGCATAGAAATAAAGGAAATCATCATCCCATAGCATTTTAGTCCTAGTTCTATAAAAAGGTAGGGGCTTGGATAAACCTTCAATGTCAATAAAATCAGATGTCCATTTAGCATTGAGCCAATCCAACTCAGTCATTTTACCGTCTATGCTTATATCTGAAGTTGTTTTGTGTATGATATAAGTTTCAGGATAGTGCAAATCAACCTTAGTTGGTTCGGATTGACTGCATCCAGCTGAAAGAAGAATTAAGAAAATAGGAAGAAGTAAGAATCGCATGCCCGAAAGTAGGGTGAAGGAAGGATTTTGTAAATAAAAAAAAAGCAATAGTAAAAAAGAGTTCAGTGGTAGTATAAAACTCAAGACTTGTAAGGAGTAATCTTTCTTTAGATCATTATGTTAAGATGGGCAGAAGCAGATTTAAATTTTATGAGGACCAGTTCCCATATTTTATAAGTAGTTCTATTGTCAACGGAATAACTTTATTTAATGATTTTGAGTTGACTAAAATCATTTTATCATCATTACACTTTATTCAAGAGAATTTTAGAGTAACTGTTTATGCATATGTTATCATGCCCAATCATATTCATTTAATTCTAAAATCAGAAAATCTTCCCGACTATATAAGAAGATTTAAATCATTCACTGCAAAAGAAATTATCAGGAAACTAAAGCAGATGAATGAATATGAGATACTCAATGAACTAAGGAGAGCTAAGCTGAAACACAAAAGGCAAAGTCAGTTTCAGGTTTGGAATGAAGGTGTGCATCCTATGCAGATATATAATTACTGGTTCATGGAACAAAAATTGAATTACATACACCAAAATCCTGTAAAGGCAGGGTTAGTAAACAAACCAGAAGATTGGGAATTTTCATCTGCGAGAAACTATATCAGAGGGAGAGGGACTATTACAATAACTATTGTGGATGATATTTTATAAAGAGTAATGAAAGAAATGATAGTGCCCAAGCTCGAGCTTGGGCACTATCTATCAAATTCTTGGTTATTTCATTAACTCGATAATTTCAAGTCAAAAAAAAGCCTGCTGTCCGTTTCGCCAGACAACAGGCTTTGTCAACCTACATCAAAGCAGTGCAATCACACATTAGGTGCAGCTTTAAGTATCTCATCACTCGCCTGATGTTCATATTTCTTGAAATTATCAACAAACATCTGAGCTAGTTCTTTCGCTTTTTTGTCGTAAGCTTCTTTATCTGCCCATGTATCGCGTGGGATTAGTACTTCAGAAGGTACGCCTGGTATTTCACTAGGAATCTGAAGTCCGAAGACAGGATCAGTCATAAATTCAACATCGTTTAAGTTTCCAGCGATAGCTTCGCTCAGCATTCTTCTTGTGTGTTCAAGTTTCATCCGTGAGCCAACACCATGTACTCCGCCAGTCCATCCAGTGTTTACTAACCAAACATCAGAACCATGCTTGCGAATTTTCTCAGCCAGTAACTCAGCATATACAGTTGGGTGTAGTGGCATGAATGGTGCACCGAAACAAGCAGAGAAAGTAGCTTGTGGTTCGGTTACTCCACGTTCAGTACCGGCAACTTTTGCAGTGTATCCACTGATGAAGTGGTACATAGCTTGTTCCGGAGTTAGTTTTGAAATTGGAGGTAGTACACCAAAGGCATCAGCTGTTAAGAAGATGATGTTTTCAGGATGACCTGCAATTCCAGTTTCACTAGCGTTTGGAATAAATTCTAATGGGTAAGAACAACGTGTATTTTGTGTCAGGCTGGTATCGAAGAAATCGGGATTACCATTTTCATCAAGAATCACGTTCTCCAGAATTGTACCTCTCATCTTAGTAGTTGCAAAGATAATTGGTTCGTTTTCCTCAGTTAAATCGATTGTTTTTGCGTAACAGCCACCTTCGAAGTTGAAGATACCTTCATCATTCCATCCGTGCTCGTCATCACCAATCAAAGTTTTGTCAGGATCGGCAGAAAGGGTTGTTTTACCTGTACCGGAAAGTCCGAAGTAAACAGCAGATTTGCCATTCTCATCTACATTAGCAGAGCAGTGCATTGGCATAACACCTTGCTTAGGTAGTAGATAATTCATGATGCCAAAAATTCCTTTTTTCACTTCACCGGAGTATTGAGTGGCACCAATGATGATTATTTTCTTCTCAAGATCTGCAATTACGAAAGTATCGGTCTCTGTTCCATCAACTTCAGGATTTGCATGGTAGCTTGGAGCTGCCATTACAGTAAATTCTGGAACAAAGTCTTCCATCTCGTCTTCAGGAACTTCGATGAACATATTATTAGTAAAAAGGGCATGGTAAGCCATTTCACTAACTACACGTACGCTTAATCTCGATTTAGGATCTGCACCACAGTACACATCCTTTACATAAAGTTTCTTTGGGGTGAGGTAATCTGCTAGCTTTGAGAATAGTCCGTCAAAAACTTCTTGCCCAATTGGTTTATTAAAACCGCCCCAGTCAATATCATCGTGAATAGAAGGTTGATCAACTGTGTATTTATCCTTCGGAGATCTTCCTGTATACTTACCTGTGCGAATCAAAATAGCTTCATCAGCAGTAAGTTCTGCTTCGCTGTTTGCTAAAGCTTCATCATACAGTTCGTCTACAGTTAAATTCCAAAGAGCTTTTTCATTGTCTTGGAGGCCTAGGTATTCCAAACCTACTTTACTTCGCTTTCGTGTGTCGTTTACACTCATGGTCTCGTCTGTGTTTATTGTGTCGAAAGGGCTAAAAGTAAGCATTTGAAGTATTAAAATTTAGGTTGAATTTTACTTTTATTTCCCTGTGTAAGCGCTTTTTTGAGGCCTATATGGAGAAAACTAAATATCCGTTTTTACTACCTTTAGGCTAGTAAGGAATTATGAAGAATAAATGAATAATACTTCTATAAATGACTGTGGCGCTGTATTTTAAGGGATGCAAAACACCAACATTACCATAGCTCTGATTCAGGCTCAATGCACTAGTCAAATTCATGACAATACCTTTCGACAGATGGGCCTTGTTCGGGAAGCAGCAAATGAAGGAGCTAAAATCGTTTGTTTACAGGAGCTTTTCAACACACTGTATTTCTGTAATGATTATAACGATGAAGCTTTTGAATGGGCTATTTCAAGAGATGATACATTGTTTGATCAATTTTCAAGCTTGGCAAAGGAGCTTGAAGTAGTGATTATCGTCCCTTATTTCGAGAAAAGGACAGATGGCATTTACCATAATAGCCTTATAGTTATTGATGCTGATGGTTCGAAAGCAGGGCATTATCGAAAGATGCACATCCCTGATGATCCCGGATTTGGTGAAAAATATTTCTTTACTCCTGGTGATGCAGAACAGGACTGGCCTGTATTTGATACTAAATATGGCAGAATAGCAGCTTTTATTTGCTGGGACCAATGGTATCCTGAAGCCGCACGAATAGCTGCTTTACATGGTGCTCAAATTCTGTTTTATCCAACTGCAATTGGTATGCTTAAAAAAGAGACCAAAGAGGATAAGAAGAGGTATATGGATGCATGGAAAACTATACAGAGGTCACACGCTATAGCTAATGGATTTTATGTTGCATCAGCAAATAGAGTGGGCAAGGAAAATGGTACTCAATTCTGGGGTCATTCTTTTGTATATGGGCCCTTTGGTGAAGAATTAGCAGTAGCCGGAAATGGGGAGGAAATCCTGACTTGCGAGTGTGATCTCAGTCGTATTGATGTTCAAAGAAGAGAGTGGCCCTTTTTTAGAGACCGACGCATTGATGCCTATGATCCAATCCTGAAACGATTTATTGATCGTGATTAAGCGCCGACTACCAGCTGAATGGGAAAGGCACTCAGCAACTCAGCTGCACTGGCCCTCAAATACCGAGACATGGCCAGGCGACCGACTTAAAAGAGTTGAAAAGGTCTACCTCGAAATCATTTCAACACTGCTTCGCTTCGAGCCTGTTCAATTATTTGTTCATCCTATTGCACACCAACGCTTTAATAGACTATGGGCTAATTATAAATTTAAAATTATAAATTTAAAATTTGAACCAGAGGTTCATTTATACCCCATAAACGATGTCTGGGCTCGCGATTGTGGCCCAATTTTTATTGAGGAAGATGGAAATTCCAAAATCACGAACTGGATCTACAATGCATGGGGAGAAAAGTATCCACCATGGGATGATGACAATCGTATTCCGGCCTTTATTTCAGAATTTCTGAATATTGAAATACTTTCAACTGAGATGGTTCTTGAAGGTGGATCTATCGAGACCAATGGTAAAGGCACACTTATTACAACTGAATCAGTGATGCTGAACCCAAACCGAAATCCTCATCTTTCAAAAGAGCAGATTGAGGAAAAACTATCCGAATATTTCGGGATTGAACAATTCGTTTGGCTGAAAGGTGGATTAGTGGGTGATGATACAGATGGTCATGTGGATGATCTGACCCGCTTTCTGAATGAGGACACGGTATTAACAATGATTACAGATGATCCCCAAGATCCTAACTATGAGACTCTAAATTCGAATGTTCGAATTCTCGAATTATCAGGTTTTAATATCGAGACCCTGCATATGCCTCAATGCAAAATTGAGGACACAACGGTGGATGGTTCGAAATATGTACCAGCTTCTTATGCGAACTATTATGTAGCCAATGGATGCGTGCTTGTACCGCTTTATGATGAAAGGTATGATAATGATGCTCTAGACTTGTTTAACCGCTATTTTCCTGACCGTGAAGTTATAGGAATTAATTGTGCTGATCTTGTTTGGGGACAGGGAAGTATTCACTGTATAACACAGCAGTGGTATTTCTAAAAACATTCAAAATATTACGCCCATCTTTAATATCTTCCACTCTTTGAAATTCAAATTTCTTGTTTCCAGTTTTACATGAGTACAATCACTCACGAAACCTTTGAGGCAGTAATAGGACTTGAAGTCCATGCCCAGTTACTTACGCAATCTAAAGCTTTTACACCGGTTGAACCTGAATATGGGGCGCATCCAAATACCAGAGTGAATCCACTTTGCTTGGGGCATCCTGGGACTCTTCCCGTTGTAAACGAAAATCTGGTGAATTATATCATCAAAATGGGTCTGGCAACTAACTGTCAGATTGCGCCCAGATCAATTTTCGCACGGAAGAATTATTTCTATCCTGATCTGCCGAAAGGCTACCAAATTTCTCAGTTTGATACACCGATTTGTTTTGGCGGTCATATAGATATTGAGGTTGACGGTTATGTGAAAAGGATAGGTATAACTCGTATTCACATGGAGGAGGATGCAGGGAAATCTATTCATGATCAGGATCCTTATAACACGCTAATTGATTTAAACCGTGCTGGTACTCCATTAATTGAGATAGTGTCAGAACCGGATATTAGAACTCCTCAGGAAGCTTATGCTTACCTCACCAAGATTAAGCAAATAGTTCAGTATCTAGAGATTTGTGATGGAAATATGGAAGAGGGTTCTCTTCGATGCGATGCCAATGTATCTGTTCGACCGCGTGGTAGAGAAAAATTCGGTACCCGAACTGAGTGTAAGAATATGAACTCTTTCCGAAATGTTGAAAAAGCCATCGATTATGAAATTTACCGTCAGATCGAATTGATTGAAAATGGTGGTGAAGTAGTTCAACAAACTAGACTTTGGGATTCATCAAAATTGATTACTCGCGAGATGCGTTCAAAGGAAGAAGCTCATGATTATAGATATTTTCCAGAGCCTGATTTACCTCCCATTGTAGTAACTGATGAATTACTTGATGAAATCAGAGCAGATCTACCTGAACTAGCTGATATTCGTCGAGAACGATTCCGTAACGATTTCAATATGAGCGTGGATGATGCCATTACACTTACTGAAAGCCGTTATCTGGCAGATTATTACGAAGAAGTTCTTACCTATCTTAATAATCCCAAAGCTGTAGCTAATGTAGTTTTGAGTCAGGTCCTCAGGATTTTGAACGAAAAGGTAATTGATATCCGTGACTTCAGTGTATCAGCGAAACGCCTTTCAGAACTGATTAAGCTGAAGGAAGATGATAAAATCAACTCATCAGCCATGCAGGAAATTTTTAATGCCATGGTCGAAAGCGATAAAAGCGCCGAAGATCTGGCCAAAGAAATGAATTTGATTCAGGTATCAGATACCGGATTCATAGACGAAGTTGTAAATAAAATTATTGAAGACAATCCAGCCGAAGTTGAGCGTTATCGTGGTGGAGAGAAAAAACTCCTCGGTTTCTTTGTGGGTCAGGCTATGAAAGCTTCACAAGGTAAAGCCAATCCGCAAATTGTACGAGAAACCATTACTTCAAAACTGGAAGCATAATGAACAAAATGAGAAGACCTTTACTATTCATCCTAATAGCATCAATCATTTCTATATCTGCAGCTTGCACTGCACAAAATGATAAACAAACCTTCTTAACAGGTAAAATCACTGTAGCTGATTCTCTCGATACATCTAGAAACTATAGTGATATATATCTGACCATCTTCAAAAGAGATACCAGCGCAAGAAGTGGGATAGACACTTTATTTTCAACCAGAACGAACCCTCGAGGGGAATTCAGTGGAATTTTCGAGTATGAGACTGAGGGTAGATATCCAATGCTCATCGGAAGATATGGATATGATATTGGTCTTATTGATATACTGATTTCTGATGGAGATACAGTACGTATTACCGGTGAACTTCCTGATGTTGCCAGTACTTTTGAGGTTGATTCAAAAGAGACCCGAGCAATGAATGCATTGAATCGAATCAGAGGTTCCTTTGATCGAGTTCTTTTATTTATAAATGCAGGTCAGGTTGCTGAAGAAGATATTGCAAATGAATACGCGAAATTTGGTGACCTATTCTGGTCAATCTATGAGGATAAAAAAGGAACAGTAGCTTCAAATTATGCAGCAAGCGAAGCATTCAGAATTTATGATTCTATACAAGCCGACACATTATTAGATGAAATCATTTCAGCAAATCTGAATGATGTCGTTATTCAAAATCTTGCTATTGAATATGGTACAAGCATGAAAGCAAGAACTGGTGGTCTTGAGTCTGTAGTTGAATATCTGGACATGCTGAAGGAAAATATTGATGACTTTGACAGACAAATGTTCATCGATCAGAAAAGAGTAAATGTTTTATATGACTCAATGGAAGTTGAGCAGGCAAAAGAGGCTTTCGAGTATTTTAAAAGGAGATATAAAAGAAATAAAGATATTTCTTTATGGATAGCCTTATTTGAAAGAGAAATTGAAAATCTGGCACCCGGCATGAAGATGCCTTCTTTCACCTTTGTCAGCGTAGATGGTGATACCATTAATACCAATGCATCTAATGGAAACCCACGGTTGTATGAATTTGCTCAATTGACTGATCCTTTTTATCAGGAAGAATATGAGCGAATGAAAGCACTTGCATTAGTTTACTCTTCATATAATATCGAGTTTTTATCCATTCCGGTTCGAGAGTCTCAAGTTGCAATGAATGCTTTTTATGAAGAAAGAGGAAGAACTGGTCCATTATTGAATAGGGATAGCTACGATACTGCAGAACTTATCGAATCATTTAACCTCACTGATTTGCCTTCCTGGATCCTGGTAGACAGAGAGGGTAATATTATTCGAAAATACGTACGTGAAGAAATTTCAGATATTACGAACGGCTTTACCAAAGCCATAAACTAATAAGACTATTAACTAATAAGAGTTTTACGGGGAGATATGAGAACATTTTTAATTGCCGGTAACTGGAAAATGAATCTTGGTCCTGCAGATGCAGCTGACCTGATTAATGGTATCAAAGAAGCAAAACCTGAAATTGGTGAAAACGTTGATGTACTCGTTTGCCCACCTTTTGTATCTCTTTCAAGAGTGAATGACATTCTGGATGAAAGTGATATCATGTTGGGAGCACAAAATATTCATACTGAAGATAGTGGGGCTTACACTGGTGAAATAAGCGCTCCAATGCTTGTTGAAGCCGGGTGTACACATGTTATTATTGGGCATTCTGAGCGTCGTCAGTATTTTGGTGAAACAGATACATCAGTAAACCAAAAGACAAAAAAAGCTCTTGAGAAGGAATTGATCCCGGTTGTTTGTGTTGGTGAACTTCTGGAGGAACGCAAAGCTGGTGAGCACATGAATGTAGTGGCTACTCAGATAAAAGGCGCATTAGAGGGTATTTCTGGAGATGAAGCTATGGATATAGTTGTCGCTTATGAGCCGGTTTGGGCTATCGGAACGGGTGAAGTTGCAAGTCCGGAACAGGCACAGGAAATGCATGCATTTATTCGTAGTGAACTAGCTGCTTTATATGATGAAGAAACCGCTGATCAGGTTCGTATTCTATATGGTGGGTCAATGAAGCCTGGAAATGCTGAGGAATTATTAGGTCAGCCTGATGTGGATGGTGGTTTGATCGGTGGGGCAAGTATGAAAGCTTCAGATTTTAGTGAAATCATCACTATTGCTGAAAATCAGTCATAAGAAGTTATGGGATTAAAGGTATTACTCATTGGTGGTGGTGGTCGTGAGCATGCAATGGCATGGGGAATAGCTAAATCTCCACTCCTAGAAAAACTTTTTATTACACCAGGAAACCCGGGCACAGCCGAATGTGGTGAAAATATTGATTTGGATGTCACTAACCACGAAAAAGTGCTCCAATTCATACGTGATAACAAAATTGATATCACCATTGTTGGTCCAGAACAACCTTTGGTAGATGGGATCGCTGATTTCCTTTCAGATCATGGGCATAAGGTATTTGGTCCTAAGCAAAAAGCTGCAATGCTGGAAGGTTCGAAGGAGTTTGCCAAAGATTTTATGAGTAAATACGGTATACCAACTGCGGCATATAAGGTATTCGATAAAACAGAATTCGATCAGGCAGCAGAGTTCATTATTGAAAATGCAAAGTATCCCATTGTATTAAAAGCCGATGGGTTGGCAGGTGGTAAAGGCGTTCTAATTCCAGAATCTGAAGCTGATGCACTTCGAGCGCTTGAAAACCTGAAAACAGGTTCACTATCAGGAGCAGCAGAACGCCTGGTGATCGAAGAATTTATGGAAGGGGAAGAGGCTTCAGTATTTGCTATTTCAGATGGCAAATCCTACAGAGTCATTGGTAATGCGCAGGATCATAAGAGAGTTGGTGATGGCGATACCGGACTAAATACAGGTGGTATGGGTGCCTATTCTCCAGCGCCAATTGTGACATTCGAATTAATGCAGGAAATTAAACAATTCATTATAAGCCCAACGATTGTTGGGATGAAAAATGATGGGCATCCGTATGAAGGCATTCTTTATGTAGGCCTAATGATTACTAAAGATGGTCCTAAGGTCGTAGAATATAATTGTCGTTTCGGTGATCCTGAATGCCAGGTATTAATTCCTGCACTACAAAGTGATTTACTTGAGTTAATTCAAGCATCAGTAAATGGAAAACTTAGAGAAGTAGCCATGGAAACTGATGAACTCTACCGATGTACGGTGGTTATGGCATCGGATGGTTATCCCGGATCTTATGAAAAAGGAAAAGAAATCACCGGTTTGGATGAAGCAGGTGATGTTATAGTATTTCATGCTGGTACAAAGTCAGAAGGGGATCAAATCCTTACAAATGGCGGACGAGTTCTTAATGTGGTTGGTTCAGGCGTGACTTTGCAGGAAGCTATTGATAATTCCTATGCCGGTATTTCAAAAATTCATTTTGACAAAGCTTACTATCGAAACGATATTGGTGCAAAAGGCCTAAAGCACCTCGAATGAGACTCGGATTATTTACTCTGCTATTGTGTTTAATTCCGGCATTAGCCCAAACACAGGAAATTCTGCTCAATAACCTCGAAGGAGCAGTTTCCATAGATGCATCCAATAATCATCTATTCATCCTCGAGCAAAAAAAGAATCGATTTCTAAAACTGAATTTTGATGGTGTCAAGTTAGACTCTATCGGTAGCATAGGTAGCGGAGATTATCAGTTTGAAGACCCCTCAGACTTAGACGTTTCCAATGGATTGAGGATTTATGTATCAGACACAGGGAATAATCGAATTCAGGTTTATGATCGTCGTTTACAATACCTGAGTTCAATTAAGGCAAACAATGCAATGAGCTTTGAGCCAACTGAAATTCTGGTCAATGCATTCGCAGAAGTTCTGGTATACAATAAGCGAGACAAAGAAATAGTAATTTTTGATGAGTTTGGTCAACAGCGACCTCGCTTCAATATGCCCCGCGAAATCACTCTAGTGAATGATCTAAAGAGCGATGGTAATCAATTATATGTTCTTGATACTAAAAATGAGATTATTCATGAACTTGGGCTTTCCGGCTTATACAGATCATTTTATCCAGCAGAAACTGTAGAATCTATAGCTTTTAAAAAGGATGTTTTACTGTTGTTAGACTGGAATGGAATCAGGGATGCAGATCGGCCAGAATATATAATTGAATTTGAAAATATGATCGTTAAAGATGCTGTATATGTGAGAAATGAAGGACTTTTCGTGCTCACCGACAGCAGACTTATTTTATATCCTTTTTAAAGTGAGCTCTTTCAACATAGATGACATATTTGATGAATCCATTCCATTTGAGATAAGAAAGAAAGCTGTCTTAGATTATCAGATCCAAGAAAATAGATACTATTCTGAATTCTACAATATACTAGGTGACAGATCTCAGGAAATACCTCTGATTCCAATTCAATTATTTAGGGATCGGGATATTTATTCAGGATCAAATAAGCCGGAACTATATTTCCAAAGTTCAGGAACTTCAGGGATGCAGAAAAGCCGGCACTTTATAGTGGATCCTTCACTTTATAGAAGATCTATACTGGAAGCTTTTTGCTCTCATTATAGTGATGATTTTGTGATTTGGGCATATACACCAGGCTATAATGATAATCCAAAATCTTCTTTGATATGGATGCTGAATGAACTCATCTCAAATGATAGTTCAGGTCAAAGTCGTTTTCTGTCATTAGATACTTCTCTCCCTGAATTTAAAGTTAAAGATAAACGGCTGATGTTATTTGGTGCTGCATTTGGTTTAATGGATGTAGCTGAAAAATACCCGGTTCAGCTGACTGAGGGTACTATCATCATGGAAACAGGAGGGATGAAAACTCATCGAAGAGAAATGACTCGCGATGAAATGCACCTAAAATTGGCAAATGCATTTGGGCTGGATAAATCTGATGTGCACTCTGAATATGGAATGACCGAGTTATTGAGTCAAAGTTATAGTCTTGGTGACGATTGGTTTATTCCACCGCATTGGATGATGGTAAGTCTTAGAAATCCTGAGAATCCAATTGAATCAGTCGCTGATGGGGAAGAAGGACTGATCGGAATTATTGATTTGGCAAATGTTTATTCCTGTCCATTTATTTTGACCGGAGATAAAGGTATTCGAAGAGAAGATGGCTCATTTCAGGTTTTAGGAAGATGGTCACCGGAAAATTTGCGAGGATGTAACTTCTTAATTGATGTTGACTAATGATGATTGAAGAACATATCAAAGAGATTAAGTCAGCACTAGAGATATGGCTTCATCCAGATAATGAGATTCTTTCAGAGGCCATTGAAAAAACTATCAAAAATCGGCTTTTTGATGAAGATGACATTCATTTCCAATTGGATGTATTTAGAAAAAACATTCAAAATGGTGATATAGAGGAATGGATTAAGAGGTCGGGCTTATCAGATAGTCATCATGCTGAAGAAAGAAAAGTATTATGCCTTCACGCTGGTAATATTCCGCTGGTGGGTTTTCAGGATTGTTTAGCAACCTTACTGTCTGGCGCAGATTATTATGGAAAACTTTCCTCAAAGGATCCTTTTCTAATTGCTTCGTTTCTTGAATCAGTTGATCTGAAGCAAGTCAAAGGCTACTCAATAAATCTGGATGATTTTCAAAATTTGGGAGCGGACAAGCTGTTATTTGCAGGATCAGAAAGTACTGTTGATAGCGTAAAGGAAAAGCTGAAGAGGAAAAATATAGTCAAGTCAGAAACTGAATATATAATTCGAACTGCAAAACTATCCATAGCTATTGTTGATGACGTTTCAACTCAATTAAAAGATGCTATGTTTAGATATAATGGTAAAGGTTGTCGATCAGCGGGAATTGTCTATTCAGGGATATCACTAGATGATGTGCAGGATCAATTTGAGTATCAAAAAATGAATCATCCAAAGGCGAATTACCTGAAAGCATATTACGATGCTATTGAGAAAACCTACGTCGAAACTGGAAATCATCTCATAGTTGAGAGCAATGATTTTCCTGAAGAAGATTTTCTAATTCACTGGGTTAATGGTGGAATGGATAGCTTGGCTAATCTGAAAGAAAAATATAGCAGTCGGATTCAATCGGTTTACTCAAAAGAGGGAATTGGTGATACTGAGAAACTAAGCGAAGCGCAACATCCATCACTTTACTGGAAACCTGATGATTTGGATGTGTTAGGGGCGATTCTTAGTTAAAAAAAATGGTATCTTCGATGCCTTAATGTTCATGATAGAAATTAGATAACAATGCCCCAATACAAACCGGCAGATATAGAAAAGAAGTGGCAGGATTACTGGCTTCAGAATAAGACTTTTAAAACCTCTACAGACTATTCGAAACCAAAATACTATGTGTTGGATATGTTTCCATATCCAAGTGGCGCGGGGCTGCATGTAGGGCATCCAGAGGGATATACTGCTACTGATATTATATCTCGCTATAAGCGAATGAACGGTTTCAATGTGCTTCACCCAATGGGGTGGGATGCATTTGGATTACCGGCTGAACAGTATGCGATTAAAACCGGAACTCATCCGAGAATCACTACTGAAAAGAATATTAATCGCTTTCGTGAACAGTTACAGGCTATTGGTTTTTCCTACGATTGGGACAGAGAGGTAAATACCACAGATCCAGATTACTTCAAATGGACTCAGTGGATCTTTTTGAAGCTATATGAACAGGGACTTGCCTATGAAGATGAAGTAGCGGTTAACTGGTGTCCTGAATTAGGTACGGTCCTTTCAAACGAAGAGGTTGTTAACGGAAAAAGTGATATCGGTGGTTTTGATGTAATCCGAAAGCCAATGCGTCAATGGGTATTGAAGATTACTGAGTATGCAGAACGTCTGCTGGAAGATCTTGACGATCTGGACTGGCCGGATTCTCTAAAAGAGATGCAAAGAAACTGGATAGGCCGATCTATTGGTGCTGAAATTGATTTCCAGATTGATAAGAGTGAAGATAAGATTAAAGTATTTACTACCCGTCCGGACACCATCTTTGGTGCAACCTATATGGTTCTGTCACCCGAGCATCATTTAGTTGAAAAAATTACTACTCCAGATCAAAAAGAAGCAGTTGAAGCTTATAAACATGCAGCTTCATTAAAATCGGATTTAGATCGTCAGGAGCTGAATAAGGAAAAAACAGGTGCATTTACTGGAGCTTACGCTATAAATCCAGTCAATAATGAACTAATTCCGATCTGGATTGCTGATTATGTATTGGTAAGCTACGGTACCGGTGCAATTATGGCGGTTCCCGGTCAGGATGAACGTGACTGGGAATTTGCAGAAAAATTTGATCTGCCAATTCTTAGAACTGTTCAACCACCTGCAGATTTTGATGGAAAAGCATTTACAGGATCGGGTCCTGCAATTAATAGTGATTTCCTCAATGGACTTGAGATTGGTGAAGCTAAAGCCAAAATAATTGAGTGGCTTGTTGAAAAAGGAGCAGGCAATAAAAGTGTTAATTATAAACTTCGCGATTGGCTATTCTCTCGCCAAAGATATTGGGGCGAACCTTTCCCAATTATTCATGTTGATGGAAAACCGAAACCAATCTCATTTGATGAACTACCGCTTGAACTACCTGAAGTAGATAAGTATGAGCCAACAGGAAATGGTGAACCACCATTGGCAAATGCTGAGGACTGGGTTAATACAACGGATAAAGAAACCGGAAAGGCAGCAGTCAGAGAGACGAACACTATGCCGCAATGGGCCGGATCATGCTGGTACTATTTAAGATATATAAGTCCGGAGTTTGATGGAGGACCTGTAGAACCCGAAGCAGAAAAGTACTGGATGCCTGTTGATTTGTATGTTGGAGGTGCTGAACACGCTGTTTTACACTTACTCTATGCACGTTTCTGGCATAAAGTATTATTTGATATAGGTGTAGTTTCAACAAAAGAACCATTTCAAAAGCTGGTGAATCAAGGTATGATTCTAGGCGAAATGGAATACACCTCAGAAGACGGACGCAGTTTAAAAGATGATGAGGTTGAAAAGAAAGGGGATACCTTTGTTGAAAAAGCAACCGGTAAGAAAGTAGATGCCAGGGCTCATAAAATGTCCAAAAGCCGAGGCAATGTAATCAACCCGGATCACATCATTGCCGATTACGGCGCTGATGCTTTAAGAATGTATGAGATGTTCATGGGGCCACTAGAGCAGGTAAAACCATGGAGTACAAAAGGGGTTGAAGGTGTATACCGATTTCTAA
>CBFHVG010000010.1:0-15999 GCA_965659005.1 uncultured Balneolaceae bacterium | reverse complement strand
TTATCCCAAAGTGGAATCCCATTTAACCAATTAGAAGAAGAGTAACTAGATGAATTAAAATACATTTTAGTTCCTTTTTTAAAGGTTTTTGGTGTGTGAGGGTGGTTTAGTTTATTAACCTCATTAATTATTTCGAACTCTTTTGGAAAAAAAGAGTAAACCTCAATAGATTCTTCATTAATATCAATCCATAAGTTGTAATACCATCTCAAGATAAATACAATTGTTTCTTTATCTTTTTTATCATGATTAATAATTAGGTTTTCACCCTCTTTTATCTGATTGAAATACTTTTTGGAAAGATTATTGAATTCCTCAACTGATACAGAAATTCTTTCCCTTCTAGATGAAATTTTTCTTTTTAATCCTTCCTTTGAATGCTTTATTAATCTATTAAAATTCATTTTTCTAAGTTAGTTAAAAAGACCTGTCATTTTACATAGGGAGAAAAAATCAACTCCGATAAAAAAACCACTCGGATTGGGGTTTAGGGGAAAAGTATTCTCTCATATACAAGAAACCTCATCTTTGAAATAACTTCTGTTAGATTTAACAGAAGTTGAATTAGTATTAGACCCTTTTATGGGTAGTGGAACGGTTGGTAGAGTTTGTGATGAAGTGAATAGAAACTTTGTGGGGTATGATTTGAAACTTTTCTCCAAACATTTAAGTTTATAGTCAAACTACTGTTTTGATGTTAACTAATTTGATGTTAACTAACTAAACCTGAAATCAATGAACATTTCCAAAATCGTCTTATTGGGTGTTATCTCAATAATAATGTTCTCATGTACCAAC
This sequence comes from uncultured Balneolaceae bacterium, assembly GCA_965659005.1. Classification (GTDB taxonomy): domain Bacteria; phylum Bacteroidota; class Rhodothermia; order Balneolales; family Balneolaceae; genus CAYPTY01. Next base: position 15,201 of record CBFHVG010000010.1, on the reverse strand, counting down.
TACTCTGTACATTTCGATGACTTCTCAACCTTAATCAAGTCCAAAGAACCACTCAAACCTGTTGAGTCATTGTCAGTTGACAACGACACACCAGAAGATTTAATGATTTACAATGTGAATGATGATGGTGTGTTCAAATCAATGACTTCGGTTGACTATAACTGGAGTGGAAATTTAGGAGGACCGTCTTCAATGAATTTGAGTTTTGATGAAGCCAATAAAGTAATAGTCCTGTACACGAGAAACACTACTGGATCACCTTATACAGGATACAGAACTTGGAATGATACCTATTATCTCCCTTTTGATAAAGAGACATGGGTTTATCAAGGAGAATTTGAAGATTCAACCTATTATGGAATAGGGTTCAAGAGTGAAATTTCCTCCGAAATGGGAACTACAGAGTATCGTGGTAACATTTATATGTATGAGGAAATACCAAATAGGTTACTTGTGAAAGTCTTTGGAGCAGGTAACTCAGATTGGAGTGTGAGATCACAATATTACTTCAAGAACGATCTTTTCGATGAATTCATGAAGTTGAGATCATCCATTGAAGAAACATCTAAATAGCAAAACTATGAAAAACGTCATTAAACTCCCAAATCCATTAAAGGTTATCGGTATCACACAGTTAATCTTTATTCTCTTATCCGTAATTTTTTATCAGTTAGATATATCAGATATTATCGATGAATCGATTTACATAGCATTCGCTTTTCTTTCACCTGCTCTTTTTAATTTACCATCAATCATTCTTTCTAAAAGAAATGACCCTGATGGTATCAAATGGAGAGATCTGAACATAATCAGTTTCATCAACATTTTGGTCTCTTCTATCGTTACAATGATTTCTATTGTTGTTTTTGAGACAATGGAACCAGACCCGATATGGGTGGCTTTTGTTCTTGTATTCGGAATAGGAATGGTAGTTTCAACTATCGTCTCAATTTTTCTCGAAAAGGGACCTGTTAAACAGAAAATTAAAAGACTCATTAGTGTTATACTTTTTGTTTGGGCCGTTTACAAAATTATTACAAACCTACTAGAGGGTGAAACAGAGGAAGAATCTCTGGAAGTTGGCATTGACACTGACGGAGATGGTATTGCAGATACATTTGACACTGATGGAGATGGTATTGCCGATACATCATTCATTGATACTGACGGAGATGGAATCAGTGATACTATGGCATTGGACACAGACGGAGATGGTTTAATTGATACTGTCTATTCAGATACAGATGGTGATGGAAGAATTGACTCTTTTCTAAAAGATGTTGATGGAGACGGTATTGCAGATAGTGGTATAATTGATACCGATGGAGACGGTATTCCAGATAAAACAGTTTAAGGAGACCTGAATACCTCCCCAATATATGGTGTCTCTTTATAATAAAGGATACCTTTCTCATCTATCAAATAATCTTTTTCAACTTTTTTTTTTGGTGAATATGAAAATTTATTAATTTGATCAAAATTAATTATAACGTCGATAATTATGTTTTGTAAGAATTGTGGTAACGAAACACCAAAAGATGGTGTAGTATGTCTAAAGTGTGGTTTTGATCCAATGTCTGAATCAAAGTTTTGTAATAACTGTGGTGTTGAAACAAACGAAAAACAAGTAGTTTGTGTGAAATGTGGTGTTGAACTATCCAATGTTGTAAATAAATCAACATCAAAAAAATCAAATCTTCCAAGTGAGTATGACGGATTTTACTGTAGTTCTGACGAAAAAGTTCTTTTAGGAGTTTGTGGAGGGTTGTCTCATAAATATGGAATTCAACTTGGTTTAGTAAGAATACTTGTCCTTTCTTCAATGTTTTTTGCAATAGGTTGGTTGTATTTCGGAGGACTTTTTATTCCTAAACTACCTACAAAAAATGTTTAAGGGGAATACATCACTTGAATTTACAGAAGGAAAAACCACTAGTATGACTCTTTTAGACACTCATGAGTAGTTGAACGTCTCCATTTACTCATATAATCCACCCAGTTAATCAAAGAAGTCGGTGGTTGTTCCTTAACTTTTTATATACTTTTTCCCCTCTAAACTCTCGTATTCTTGTAGTAGTTTTTTCTCCTTTCTTGTGTTATTTTCATCTAAATCAATCTTTTTTCTCTCCATAGTCGATTGTTTGACCAGAAGAAGATAAGACTAACGTTATTAGTAATAGTTGGATTAAATTTTTCATGAGAATTTATTTAGTTGATTAATTGGTTTCTATTAGTTATAAAATCTTATCCAAGTATAACTTCGACTGAATCTATTATTTCTTTGTTCCTATTGAATCATAAAACGAGGAACCTACTGTCCATTTGGTGATTTCGTGATTGTACCTCACGTAAATTTTCATTGTATCACCTTTCATTGTTCCAATAGGTTCTTTTATAGAACTACCACTCCCATTGAATTAACTCGTTATTGATGATTCGTTTATAGTAGGTACTAACTCATCTCTCCAATTCACTAACGGTAGAATAAATTCTATTCAATTCTGTCACAATTTGACATTAGCTCTCTCATTTATAAAATAACAGAATAAATTAGTAGATAGCTTAGTTCTCCGTGAAAAACTGGAAGATCGTAATCGTAAAAATTACTGTTCTTGTTATGATTGCTATCGTGATGTTTACTGGGTAAAATTTTCGCAAATAGCACATACATGAAAGCTTAATTCACACTGAATTTCGGTGGTTTGGATAGCTCTGTCCAATATATTTTCAGTTTTGTGTAAATCACTTTAATATCATTTATGTTCTCTGAATATTCTCAACTCAAACAGAATTGGTATAAGGCATACTCTAGATTTAAGTTATTTAATTGAAATTACAGGCGGGGAAATGAAATCATGATTGAGATGATTGATATTTTTCTTACAGAGACTGAGGATGTCATCAAGAATCTTACAAAACACTATAATGATCGTGATTGGGCCAACCTAGGTGCAGAAGCTCATAAATTAAAACCAACACTTCTTTATGTTGGATTGAAAGAGCTTAACGAGATTGCAGCCATGTTAGAACAACATGCTAAGCAAGAAACAATGAAAGAAAGTTATGCTGGGTGGATACGAGAAATTGCAAAGGGTTATGCATCTATCAAGGGTTCTTTAATTGCTGAAAAGCAGAAATATCTAAGTTGATTTTAAAATCATTTCAATGTGATCAATTCCATCAACTGGATAAATATCACTTGTTTGTATGAACCCCAGATCAGAATAGAATTTCAAAAGATGAGCTTGTGCTTCAATTTTGATATCTGAGTTTGGTGATAGCACTTTACAGTGTTGTATTCCTTTCCTTACCAATTCCTTACCAATTCCTGTATTTCTGAAATCGTTCTGAACTATAATCCTACCGATAGAAGATTCTCTATACTTACTTCCAGCTTCAAATAAACGTAAATAGGCAATAAGTTTTTGATCACTATTATAAGCTAATAAGTGATTTGAAATATCATCAAATCCATCCATATCCTCATAGATACAATCTTGTTCAATTATAAATACATCTTGCCTAAGCTTAAGAACATCATAAAGTTCTTGCGCTGTCAAGTCTTCAAATGATTTATAGATCCAGTTCATAAAAAGTCTAATTGATTTCTAACAAAATATCGAAAGCTGCGTAGGGTATAAAAATTATTCAATAAAAAATGAGGTGATTATGTTTCTATCACTTTTTATCAACAGTATTTCAGTTTATTTCACATCTAAGTTACTAGACGGAGTTGAGTTAAAAAACTTCTGGACAGCAGTCGGGGTTGCGATTGGACTGGGCTTAGTTAATATCGTTATCAAGCCAATTGTCAGTTTACTTGCATTACCCTTAACCATTATTACTCTTGGATTATTCAGCATTGTAATTAATGCCTTTATGATTATGATTGTCGATTATTTCATCGACACATTCAAGATAAAAAGTTTTGGATGGGCTGTTGGCTTTAGCATTATCATGTCGGTCATAAACATGATACTATTCGCGGTGTTTACATAAATAAAAGGCCAGTTTAACTGGCCTTTCTTATTCAAAGACTTAATTCAAATTCTTAATAACCGCTTTTGTAAAGGATGTGGTAGTTCCCTTACCTCCAATATCTTGGGTACACTGTTCTTTATCCTCAATAAGTGTTTTGTAAACAGCTTTTCGAATGTTATCTGCAACTGATCGTTGATTCAGGTATTCAAGCATCATGATGGACGAAAACAGAAGTGCAATTGGATTAGCTTTATTGAGCCCTGCGATATCTGGTGCAGAGCCATGTACAGCTTCAAACATAGCAGCATCGTCGCCAATATTTGCTGATCCTGTTACACCCAGGCCTCCTACAAGTCCTGAAGCTAAATCGGATAGAATATCACCAAATAAATTAGTTGTAACCACAACTTCAAATCGTTGGGGGCGAAGTACCATTTGCATGGCCATGTTATCTACAATTAAATCCTCGAACTCAATATCAGAATAGTTCTCAGCGACTTTTCTTCCGGTTTCAAGGAATAATCCAGTAGTAAGCTTCAATATGTTGGCTTTGTGAACAAGAGTTACTTTCTTGCGATGATGTGCTCTTGCATATTCAAAAGCAGCAGTTACTATTTTTCGGCTAGCCTCTTCAGTTACTACGGCAATACTTTCAGCATGCTTATTTTCATTTTCTTCACTTATCCAATGCTCTTTTCCTATGTACAGACCCTGTGTGTTTTCTCGAAAGATGACCATACTCACTTCCTTGAAAGGGCTATCGATATTTGGAAGAGTTAAAGCTGGACGAATATTGCTATATAGATTAAACTGCTGTCTTAAGCTTACATTCACAGACCTAAACCCGGTTCCGACAGGAGTTGTAAGTGGACCCTTAAGTGCAATTCTATGTTTTTCAATTGCTTCTAAAGTGTCATCAGGTAGAGGAGTGCCTAATTCTTCATAGGCTGATAAACCTGCTTTACATTCTATCCAGTTTATATCAGCTCCGGCAGCATCTAAAATGGTAGTTACAGCTTCAGTTATTTCAATTCCTATCCCATCACCGGGAATAAGTACAACATCTTTCATGGAAATTATCTTGTTTTGGTTAATGGTAACCAAAGGTAAGGTTTTAGTTCTATGAAAGATAATGTCTTAAGAAATTCTGTAGGTTGAATTTAATTGAGGTTAAATAAAAGACAGGGAATGATTGTATTCAGCTGTTGTTTCATAGAGTGCTATGAAAAAAGGTATTATATGGTTCAGAAATGATTTAAGAGTGCACGATAATGAGGCACTCTTTATGGCTGCAGAAGAATGCGATGAGCTTATATGTTTGTATTGCGTTGACTCTAGACAATTTGCCGAAACAAGGTTTGGCTTTAAGAAGACGGGCAGTCATCGAGCAAAATTCCTTATTGAAAGCTTAATAGATCTTAAAAACTCGCTTTCAAAATTAGGCGGAGAATTAATAATAAGGAGAGGCAAGCCCGAATTAATTATTCCGGAACTAGTTCAGGACCATCATATTGACTCAGTTTATTTTCATGAGGAAGCTACGGATGAGGAAATACAGGTAGAGATAGCTCTGCAAAAAGAGTTAGGTGAAGAAAAACTGGAAGCTTTTTGGGGTTCTACGCTTTTTCACTTTGATGATCTTCCATTTGGGATGGAAAATCTACCCAATGTCTTTACTGCCTTCAGAAAAAAAGTTGAAAAGAGAAGCGAAGTAAGAAAAGTATTTCAAAAACCACCCACTATTAAGCCAATCTCTGGAATTTCATCTGAAGATATTCCAACACTTCTTGATCTGGGATTAATTGAGGTTGACCAAGATGAAAGAGCTGTTCTTGTTTTTCAAGGTGGTGAGACTGCAGCCCTTCAGAGGCTAAATCATTATATATGGGAAACAGACCGCTTGGCATCTTATAAAAAAACCAGAAATGGTATGCTTGGGGCAGACTACTCCTCAAAGTTTTCCCCTTGGCTTGCAAATGGTACCCTTTCACCGCGACAGATTTATTCTGAAGTTAGACGATACGAAGAAGAAAGAAAGAAAAATGACTCCACTTATTGGCTCATTTTTGAACTAATTTGGAGAGATTATTTTCGGTTTTCTGCTCTTCATTTTGGAAATAAACTTTTTAAAAAAGGTAGTATTCAAAATTCAAATCGAATCTGGTCATATGATGAAGAATTATTGGATGCATGGGTAAATGGGATGACAGGTATTCCATTTGTTGATGCAAACATGAGAGAACTGAAGGCAACAGGATTTATGAGTAATCGAGGTAGGCAAAATGTAGCCTCATTTTTAGCTCAAAACCTGAATTTAGATTGGAGAATGGGTGCAGAATATTTTGAGCAACAGCTCATCGATTATGATCCTTGTAGTAATTATGGTAATTGGGCTTATAATGCCACAGTTGGGCATGATCCAAGAAATCGATATTTCAATATTGAATTTCAGGCTTCTCGCTATGATTCTAAAGGCAAGTATATCAAAACATGGATTCCTGAATTGAAGGATGTCCCAATAGAGTTCCTTCAAAATCCTCATGATCTTGATGATGCAGTAAAAAGTCGTATTGGCTTAAATCCGGATTTTTATCCAAAGCCGATTATAGACCTTGAGAAGTCTTATGATCGAATAAAGGCAAGAGGTTGAGGGAAAAAATAAACATAGTATGGTTTAAGCGGGATCTTCGCTTATCTGATCATGCGCCTTTGAAAGAAGCTGAATTGGATGAAAACCCAACTCTTCTTCTTTATGTGTTTGAACCTATGCTTATAGGATGTGGCCAATATAATGATAGACATTGGCGATTCGTGTATGAGTCAATTAAGGATATGAATTCAAATCTTCAAGAACATAACTTGAAAATCCATGTGGCCTATGGTGACATATTTGAAGTTTTTGAAGAGCTAAATACATGCTATGAAATTGAGTGTGTCTTTTCACATGAGGAAACTGGTGTAGACCTTACTTTTCAAAGAGATATAAAGTTCAGGAAGTGGTGCGATAAGCAAAACATTCAATGGTTTGAATACCCAACGAATGCTATTCATCGAGGTTTGAAAAATCGAGATGGGTGGAAGTTAAAATGGGAAGGAAGAATAAAATCAGTTCCTATTCAAAATGAGTTGACACATTTAATTGAGCCAGATAGAGAGCCGCAATTTACAAGCAGAGATCTACCAGAATCATGGTTAAAGAGAGATAAACATTTTCAAGAGGGTGGAAGCCAAAATGCTAAAGAAACATTAGAATCATTTCTGAACGAACGTGCTCAATATTACGGTGCATCTATATCAAAACCAGGAGATAGCCGATCAGGATGCAGTCGATTATCAGCTTATCTTGCCTGGGGCAATATATCGTTAAGAGAAGCTCACCATTATTGGAGAAAAGTGTATAAGGATTCTCCATTCAAAAAAGATCTAAGAAGTTTTGAGTCAAGATTAAACTGGCATTGCCACTTCATTCAAAAATTTGAAAGTGAACCTGAAATTGAGAATCAAAATTTCAATAAAGGGTATGATGACATCAGAACTGAAATTAATGAAAATTTCATAGAGGCTTGGAAAACCGGTAATACAGGATATCCATTGGTTGATGCTTGCATGAGAGCAGTAACCAAAACAGGTTACTTGAATTTTAGGATGCGCGCCATGCTGGTATCATTTTTAACACATCATCTATGGCAGGATTGGAGAACAGGTGCTCAACACCTTGGCAAGCAATTTTTAGATTTTGAACCAGGTATTCATTACCCACAATTTCAGATGCAAGCAGGTTCGATCGGTATCAACACTATTCGAATTTATAATCCTGTGAAACAGTCCGTCGAACATGATCCTAATGGAATATTTATAAAGGAATTTGTTGAAGAACTGAAATCAGTTCCTGTAAACTTTATTCATGAACCTTGGAGAATGACGGATATGGAACAGGAAATGTATAATTGCGTAGTCGGACGAGATTACCCTAATCCTATTGTGGATATAAAAGAGACATATCGTTTCGCAAGTTCACAATTATGGTCAAAAAAGGGAGATTATCTGGTGAAAGAAGAAAATGAGAGAATAAAAGGGATTCATATAAAAACCAGAAAGAGCTATCAATTATGAAGATGAGAAAGAAATCTGATTTGCCGGCCAAAATCTGTGTCACCTGTGGCCTTCCTTTTACCTGGAGAAAGAAATGGGCAAAGAACTGGGATGATGTGAAATATTGTAGTGAACGATGCCGAAGAAATAAGTCAGGTATTTAAATTCTGTCCCAAAGCCACTCTGGTATAAGTCTGGCTACCAAAGCAACCAACCACCATCTTTTAGTGATATAAGCCCTGTTTTTTTTCTTTTCTATAGCATTCACTATTTGCATGCAAGCCTTCTCAGTGGTAGCCATCCACGGATAGTTGATATGTTCACTAATCATCTCGGACTGAACAAAGCCAGGGCGTATGTCGGTAATGGTTATGTCTGCATCTACCCGCTTCACCTTTTGTCTGTATCCGGTCATATAGTTTGAAATGAAGTGCTTTGAAGCTGTGTATGATGTTGCCCCATGGTGAGCAAGATGAGATGCAAGGGAAGATATCCCAACTATTTGACCAAATCCCTGCTTTAAAAAATGATTAAAGAATATATAGTGACAACCATGAGCAAAGGCCATCACATTAACATCAATTGTTTGATGGTCAATCTCCCATTTACCCATCATTTTATCTCTGCCAACACCAGCATTTAAAATGATGATATCGAGACCACCCATTTCTTCAATAAGTTGATCGTAAACTTTTTCAGCTGTTTCGTGATCGGTAACATCCAGTGCTTGAAAGATGAAATTCGAACCCAGTTCTTTTTGAATTTCTTCCAGTCGTTCCTCTCGTCGTCCAACGCCGCTAACCAAATATCCGCGATTAATAAACTCTCGTGCTAGGCCTTCACCAATACCTGATGTCGCACCTGTGATCAATACTTTTTTCATGATCTAAAAATAATAGAAAGTCGGAATGTTTAAGCATAAAAAAAGCACCACCCAATCTGGATGGTGCTCATTACTTAAATAAGGTAAAAACCTTTTTGAATTAGTTTGTTCCTTCAACAGGAAGAGTGTTTAACTCCATGTTCAAAGTTATTGAAACTTCATCACCAATAACTGCATCAGACGCCCAGTTACCAGTTCCAACATCATAATCAGTTCTGCTGATGTTTAGTTGAGATGTGATGCCTGCTACTTTGGTGCCTTCGTTGAAAGGATTGTCAGCTACGCCAAGCAGTGTGAAAGGTAGTTCTATCTCTTTGGTAACGTCTTTAATGGTAAGCTGACCTTTTGCAGTGAATGAATTGTCACCAGTTGATACAATTTCAGAGCTTTTGAATGAAATCGATGGATACTGATCAGCATTAAAGAAATCAGGAGTTCTTAGGTGACCATCTCTTTTTTCATTCTGAGTATTGACTGAGTTAACGTCAATTTTAACCTCGATTGAGCTTTGACCAAGATTTGATGGATCGAAGTTTACAACAGCATCGTAGTTATCGAAAGTACCGTTAACTGGAGTGAAGAAGTGAGTAACTTCGAAACCAACACGGCTGTGAGACTTGTCTACTTTCCAAAGTGTAGCATCTAAAGCAGTTGCTGCAATTGATACAACAGCTAACAGAGCAAGAGCAAATAGTGAGTTTAAATTTCTGAATAATTTCATTGTGAATCTATAATTGGTTAATAATTAGTTGCTCATATAACCAACAGAGATTCAAAATAATTCATTTAATGTTAAACTATTATTTGTTGAATTAATTTACAGGGCTTGTATAGCCATTTCCTTCGATTCTGTAACGCCAGGGCAGTTTTGCATCCTCGCCGGCGGAGTTTAAACCAACTCTTGGACTTTCTTGTATTGAAAAATTTTGAAAATTTTGAACATGCTCAATCCAGATTTCATCACCTAATAGATCGATTCCGTAATGCTCTTTTGTGTGGATCCCCAGAGCCTGGCAGACAAGTCCGGGCCCGCCTGCTGTATTTCGTTTAAGAATATCCTGATTTCTCCGAAGCAATTGTATTTCTATTCCTTCAACTGGTTGAATTGCTCTGATTAGAATTGCATCTGCCTTACCTTCTGAATTGCTTACTACATTGAACATATGATGAATTCCATAACATAAATACACATAGGAGTATCCGGGAGGGCCAAACATAACTCTGGTTCTATTGGTTAGTCCATGAACACAAGCATGGCACCCTTTATCATCATAGCCTCGGTAAGCTTCAGTTTCAACGATAATGCCTGATGTATATTCATTATTAACAAAGGTACACAGTTTTTTTCCAAGCAGATTTCTGGCAACCTCACGAACGTCATCATGTTCGTAGAAACTTCTCTCAATCTTAGACATTAGCTTATCGCTGTATAAGGATTGCCTTCAATTGTAGTTTCTGGCGTCATATATGTTTCATCAAAGGCTTTAGCCATGATTACTGCAAGCACGAATAGGATAGCGGAATAAAATGTCCAAACTCCAAGAATGATTAAAACAGCATAGCCTTGATAGAAGAATCGGTAAGCATCGAAAGCGTATCCGAGATAATAGGCGAGTCCATATTTGGTAATCTCAAACATAACTGTATATGCTAAAGCACCCATGAGCGCTACTTTCCATCTAATTTTTCGTTCCGAAATAAATCTGAAAATGACAAACTGTAGCAGGAAAGTAAAAAGTACAGGTATGGTTAGATGTAGTAGTTCATAAATCCAGCTTAACTTGATTACAATATCTGTCAGTGGGATAGTAAAATCATTGAAATTGAACAGTGATAGAAATGAAATGGATAGGCTGAAAAAGAGAAATACAGTACCGAGAATTCCTACAACCAGAAAGTTTTGAATCACTTCCATTAATGGGTGAGCTCTATCTTCAAAATTAAAGACCAGGAACATGACATGTTTCAAACTATGAAATAGACCTTGGGTAAAGAAGATGAGTATGCCAAAACCAACAATACCGAAAACCGTTCGTGCACCAATAAGTGGTTCTAGTATAGATTTAATGGTATCGGTGCCAGAAATAACATCATCTGGATTACTTTCATATGAAAATTGAGGCAATAGTTCTTCACCATATCGGATAATCTCATCGTAGGCAGCATCATAAGAGAGTACAAAACCAATTACGGAAATCAGGATAAGTATGAATGGGATAGAACAGATAAAGAGATTAAACGTAATGGCTGAAGCGTTAAAAAATATATCGCTTTTAGAGGCTATTTTAGCGGCCTTTGTCCAGAATTCCCGTGCCTTTTGGTATCGTGGCTTTGTAGATTCTTTCATCCCCTGCATCGTGCTCATATCTCACTAATATACACATCCTGACCAATAGTATTTCTTTGAATTCATCAGTATGTTCCAAACTTCATCAGACAGGTAATTGAATTGTAATAGTAGTACATGGCAAAAGCCAAACAAACGCCTTTAATGAAGCAGTACTTTGAGATCAAGGAGAAGCATCCTGGCACGATCTTACTGTTTAGAGTAGGCGATTTTTATGAGACTTTTTCGGATGATGCCATTCTGGTAAGTAAAGAACTTGGTATCACGCTCACCAAGAGGAATAATGGTGGCGATCAAACGCCACTGGCAGGCTTTCCATATCATGCCTTGGATACCTATCTCCCCAAGCTGGTTAAAAGAGGGTATAAAGTTGCTGTTTGTGAACAAACTGAGGATCCCGAAACAGCTAAAAAAGCAGGGAGAAAAATAGTTGAAAGAGAAGTGCGTGAAATTACTACACCCGGTATCACTCTTTCAGATAAATTACTCGACCATAATCGAAATAATTACATACTAAGTATCCATTTCGCAGGCTCAGTCATTGGTATAGCCTTCTCAGATATTTCAACTGGTGAATTTGGCTTAAGTCATATTTCAATTGAAGATCTTGAGTCCATAATTAGCTCGCTTCAGCCATCTGAAGTTATTATATCTAAATCGGCAAAAAGTAAATTGCCTTCAAAGCTGGAAAGTTTAAATATTTCTCTATTGGATGGGTGGATATTTGAAGGCGATTACTCTTATAAATTACTTATTGAGCATTTTAAGACACATTCCCTAAAAGGTTTTGGTGTTGAGGATTTGCCACATGCCCATGTTGCTGCTGGTGCACTTATGCATTATATGCAGGAAAATCAGAAAGCCTATCTGAAACATATTCGGAGGCTTTATGCATATGAGAGTTCTGAATTCATGGAGCTGGACGCTGCCACTAAAAGAAATCTGGAACTCACATCAAGTATACAAGAGGGTGGTACAGATGGCACTCTTATATCTATTCTGGATAGAACTGAAACGGCAATGGGAGGTCGTTTACTTAGAAAGTGGATGATGCGCCCTCTTAAAGTGCTAAAGCCTATTCAATATCGACTGGATGCTGTAAAACTACTTTTTGAGAATCATTCGAACAGAAGTGAATTGAGAGAAGAGCTTTCTCATGTCGGTGATATGGAAAGATTGATTTCCAGAATTTGTGTTGGTCGGGCCAATGCAAGAGATATCGTTACGCTGAAATTATCTCTGGCACAGATACCAAGAATTAAAATTCAGTTTTCAGCTTTTGATGACACTTACCTAAAAGATATTTCGAAGCGACTCAAATTCATGGTCGACGTTCAACAGCGTATTCAGGAGTGTCTTATAGAAGAACCTCCGGCAACTCTTAGGGAAGGAGGCTTATTCAATGATGGCTTCAATAATGAACTGGATGAACTTCGTGACATCGCTCGAAATGGAAAAAAGTATCTGGCTGGAATAAAAGATGAGCTTTCGAAGAGCTCCGGAATTCCTTCACTCAAGATTGGGTATAACAAGGTTTTTGGATACTTCATTGAAGTGACCAATGCCCACAAAGATAAAGTCCCAGAATCATTTATTCGTAAACAAACACTTGTAAATGCTGAGCGCTACATCACACCGGAGTTAAAGGAAATTGAAGAGAAGATTTTGTCAGCAGAGGACAAAATCAAAATGCTGGAATTTGAGCTCTTTGAAGAGTTGAGATTGTATGTGTCTGAGTTCGCAGATGATATTCAACAGATTGCACATGCAATTGCAGAAATTGATGTACTTCAGAGTTTCGCTGAAGTGGCTTTCAAGAATAATTACTGTAAACCCGAAGTAAGGGTTACGGATGTTATTGATATTAAAAGTGGTAGGCATCCGGTAGTTGAAAAGTCACTGCCATTGGGCGAGCCATTCATTCCAAATGATATCCTTCTAAATAATAGTGATCAGCAAATACTTACTATCACCGGACCAAATATGGCAGGGAAGAGTATCATCCTCAGACAAACCGGTTTGATTGTATTACTTGCTCAAATTGGTTCTTTTGTGCCTGCAAAAAGTGCACTTATTGGGTTAGTAGATAAGATTTTCACAAGAGTGGGAGCATCTGATAATCTAGCAGCAGGTGAGTCGACATTTTTGGTTGAAATGAATGAATCAGCCAATATTCTGAATAATGCCACCCCTCGGTCCCTTATACTTTTGGATGAAGTAGGAAGGGGAACCAGTACCTTTGATGGTTTGAGTATTGCATGGTCTTTGGCTGAATTTCTGCATAACAATAAAGCCAAAGCTGCAAAGACCCTGTTCGCCACTCATTATCATGAGTTAAATGAACTAGAACATCTTTATGACCGCATAAAGAATTTCAATGTTCAGGTTAAAGAGCATGATGGGAAAGTAATTTTTCTTCGGAAATTAGTCCCGGGCGGTGCCGATCACAGTTATGGAATTCAGGTGGCGAATATGGCTGGTTTGCCGAATGTAGTAATTGACAGGGCAAAGGAAATTCTTCACAATCTGGAAAGTCATAGTCTGGATATTACCAATAGTAATGGCACTAAAAAGAATGATGCTTCCATGAAAAAGGCCGCTGCCAGCGATCTATCATCCAAAATAGAGAAGCAGGGTGATATTGAACAGATGTCACTCTTCAACAGTATGATGGATCCAAAACTTGAAACCCTTGTGAATAAACTGGAAGCAGTGGATCTAAATCGAATGTCGCCCATCGAATCTTTATTGTTGCTCACAGAATTAAAAAAGCTCGTAGGCAAGTGAATTGAAAAATTCCTCAAAACATATTGCGGACCGTATTCGGTTGATGCTGGCAACAAAACAATTTCAGGTTGGTGAAGTGTTGCCATCAACCCGTGAGTTGGGCAGGCAGCTGGAAGCCTCATTTCATACAGTTCGAAAAGCCTATCACATTCTAGAAGAAGAAGGTTTGATAACCGGTGAACAGGGGAAAGGTTTCGTGGTAAATCGACAGACTCCGCGCATTGATAAATCTGAGCGACTGGAAGTAGGAGCGGGAAAGGTACAGTCGCTGGTGGAAGAGTTGGTTGGCTATGGATTGGATGACAATGAGATTGAAACACTCTTCTCAGAACAACTCGATTTTATGGAGTGGCCTAATCGTATCGAAACGTGTGCCACAGTCGGTGAAACTTTGGAAATAGCCCGGATGATGAGTGAGACTATTTCAAATCAAGTGGGTGTGAAGAGTAAATTACTTACGGTTGATCAATACAATGAGGCAGCAAATTTCGATGCTTTATTTATTCCTATCCAATTACTGAATGAATTTAGATCGCTTAGTGAAAGCTTGCTGATCATCCCTATTATTTTCACTTATAAGCCTGAAGTTTTGCTGAATATCACAGAGCGATCCGTTATTGAGACAATTGGTTTAGTGTGTTCAGAGGAAAGAACTATCCCTAAAATCATAAGTGACTTAAAGCATATAGTGAATTTTGAAGGAGCTTTTATAGCAGGTACTACCCAAGGGCGGTCACTCCCAAACTTTGTACGAACAACAGATTTGATTTTGTATACACCCGAATCAGCTAAACTTGTTGAACCCAAAATCGAACAAAAAAGTCGTTTAAAGCTCGAATACGCCTTATCTGATAAGAGTGCAGAGATGATTCGTTCTGAATTGTGGGATCAATAGTTTTTCAAAAAAAGTCTTGAAATCTAAAGTTTAAGAGCCTTATATTTGGGGCCGCTTCGGAAACGGAGTGAGATAAGCGGGAATAGCTCAGTGGTAGAGCATCACGTTGCCAACGTGAGGGTCGCGAGTTCGAATCTCGTTTCCCGCTCATTTTGATATATAAGCCCAGTTGCATGAAAAGCAGCTGGGCTTTTTTTGTGGATATTCAAAAATGAT
>CBFHVG010000009.1:0-11762 GCA_965659005.1 uncultured Balneolaceae bacterium | reverse complement strand
GAGCCATTTTATAATGCTTCATCATTTTATCAAAGCGACCAACGATTCTGTAGAATAATCCTAAAGCCTCTCTGGCTTTTATATGATCCGGCTCAAGCGTGATTGCTTTCCTGAAATTTGCTTCGGCTCTTTTATAGTTCAAATGATAGAACAGATCAACATAACCGAGAGCTGTATAGGAATCAGCAAGTGTGTTATTCAATTCAATAGCTTTTGCTGCATATTCTTCTGCTTTTGGATAGGCTTCATCTGCTTTGAGTTGTCCTAGAGTAGCCAGAAAAGTATAGCAAGTAGCTAGCCCTGAATATGCTTTTGTATAAGTAGTGCATTTCTTGATAGCCTTTTCAAATTCCTCAATAGCTTTAAAACCGTCTTCAGGAGTCCATTTATTTAAATGATATAAGCCCTTCAGATAGAAGGTATAGGCATCAATACTATCGGTATGTGCTTCGTATAGTTGCATATCTGAAGCATCATTGAAGTTTTCTTCCAGCTTACCGGCAATGATTCTTGATATTTCATCCTGTACTCCAAAAATATCTTTCATTTCCCTGTTGTACACTTCAGACCATTCATGGAAGCCATTAGACGTATTAATGAGCTGTGCTGTAATTCGAACCAGATTTCCCGATCGTCTTACTGAGCCTTCCAGTATTCGACTTACATTTAATTCTTCACCCACTTTTCTGAGGTCAACATTTGAACCCTTATAGGCAAATACTGAGGTTCTGGCTGAAACATTAAGGCCGTCCACTTTTGCTAGCGCATTTATGATTTCCTCAGTGATTCCATCACTGAAAAATTCATTATCTGGATCAGCACTCATATTTACGAAAGGCAATACAGCAATGGAGTTCTGATTACTTCCTGTTTGTGAACGAATGTTATCCTGAGAAGGTACCTCAAGGCCTTCATCAGCCAATGCATAGATACCAATGGGTTCATAAACATTCTTTAGCTGATGTTTGCCAAATCCTTCGACCCTTATACCCGGATGATTTCTAATTTCATCAAAAACTCGTTCAGAAATCATAACTCCACCTGGAACAGCAAGAGATTGAACTCTGGCGGCAAGATTGACTGCATCGCCATAAATTCCTTCATCATCATAAACCACATCACCCACATGAATACCAATCCTGACCGGTACTTTGGGAGACTGATTATTAAGAATCTTCTGAATTTCCCGGGCGCATTTTACAGCTTCAATTGCTGAACCAAACATGGTAAGTGTTCCGTCACCATAATATTGCATAACCTGCCCATGGTGATCAATAATACAAGTATCAATTACTTTTCGCTGATGATCCCGAAGCTTTTTTGCTTGATCTTCATCTTCCTGCATCAATTTTGTGTAGCCTACCATATCGGCAAACATCACAGCGGCGAGCAGGCGCATATTTACTCTTTCTGTTACCACGAGTTTCTATAAAATTATTGAGCGCCTAAATTTCTTAATACTATCTAAAATAAGCGGTTTTGAAATAATATTGTCTAAATAACATTTGTCTCAGAAAAAGAAGCCTAAACCGAAGGAATAAAATTCATCATCTTCCGATAGTCCATAATCAAAGTTTAGCACAGCAAAGCCAAGGAAATCGAACCAAATGCCCCCTCCAAAACCCTGATGCCATATACTTGAGTTTTCTCCATCTGTCCATACTCGACCAGTGTCCATAAAAACATTTAAACCAAATCGGCCGGCAAATATGTAACGGTAGACATCAAAAAGTTCAGCTCGTAATTCCAGATTATGATAAACACTAGAACGACCTGCAAAACGAGTTGATCTGAATCCTCTTAAGTTATGTCTGCCCCCAAGAGCATTTGATTCATAAAATGGAAATTCACCAAAATTATGAGCCATACCTACGCGATTAGCTATTGTTAGTTGCGGAACAAGGCTTGGTGAAAGGAATAATTTCAGCTCACTGGTCAACTTAGAAAAGTCATCTGAAAGGTTTCTGATGCCAAAATTAATTCTGGCATCCGTAGAGAAGCTGAATCCTTGCTTCGGGTTAACATGGTTGTCAACATCGTACAAACTCAGGCTAGCTTCAAAACCTGCAAACCACTGATCATCAAAAGTTTTATCAGATATTCCGAGTTGAGGATCATTAAGAAACCCATTTGGGTCTCGACTGACATCTGTTATCTGTAATCTAGGCCCCAGGGTGAAGTCAAAAGCATTTAGTTCTTTGAATTTTATTGATGGAGCCAGGATATACTGGGAAAGTTGCGCCCTATAAAAATTGATATTTCTTACCGTTTGTTCTGTCTCATTACCTAGACCAAAAAAGTTTCTAAAGTTATTTGGCGAAAGAATCTCGGCATCCAGCATAAAACTTCTTGCAGATAATAGGCCGAACCATTCACCCTGGTAAATCACATTAAATGCGCTATTGTATATAGAATGATTTGCTTTGATAGTATGTATTGATGCCGGTGTTTTTCGGAATTCATTTCTGGCAAATTTTATGCCGCCTCCAAATAGAAAACCATCATCATTATTACCACCCACAAATAATAATGGAAGAAGCCTGTTGTATTGAAAGTCTTTTTCGTAGTTGTACTGATTTATCAGTGGATCATCCGATACAATTCTTTTAGTGTTTCTTTCCACATTCCAAACATTACCCGAATCTGTATCATAAGCTTTAAAATCCTTGCGTCCTTTTTTAGGTGTAGAGTCATTGAATTCGTCTTCACCCGGGCCACCAATCATTAGTATTTTAATTTTGGAATTAGATACACCTTCAGTTCTGAAAACATCATCTCCACCTAAGGCATAAAGCCTTATTTCCTGTGTCTCATCATAACCGAAAGTACGATCATAATATTTGCCTCTCCGTTCGCCTTTCTTGGTAATTTTATAGACCTGAACACGCGTTGTTGATTCATCAATTTTGGTGACAATATATTCTTCTCTTTTATTTGATCCTGGGACAGAGACAACGGTTGTTTGTAAGTCATAATAGGTTGAAGCGACCTGGCTTAGTTTATCTCGACGTATTTTTAGCAAGCGACTTATTTCAGAACCATATCTTTCATACACCTTTTCCGGAAACACTTTAACTGCATCATCTATTACCTCATCAGTCAATTGCATCTGAAGGCTATCTGCAATACCCAGCCAATCTTCGCGTGTTAACTGGTTTGTAAATCTTCTTGTGAGTCCAAGGCTGTTTAGCGTAAGCCCTTTGATATTTCCATAGCTTTCTCTGAAATCCTGGTACTGAAAGAATGGCCCTAACTTAGCCAGAGATGGTAATTTATCCATTTTCATGAATGCCACATCCCGATCTCTTGGAATGGGTTTATATATTTTTCCCTTTTTGTCAGCAGGTTCAAATGCAGCCCAGCGCCATTGGTCAAAATGCCGGTCCCAATCACTGATCCACATATCAAAAAGCCTGGATCTTGCCATGAGTCGCTGATCAATGCGATGGTCAATATCTCCCTCAACTTCCCTGATCATTTGACGCCAGCTGAGAACCTCTTCAGATCGGCCGACAGATGGTTCATGTGACATGTCGTTATCAGGTTTCTCTTCAAATAGAGCAAGTTTACCTTTTTCAAGTTGACCAAACTCTCCTAGAGCAGGATCACCGGGTATATAGAATAATTTTGGTTTGGTATGATAGATACCTGCAGCATCAGCAAGTGGAGGAATAATAAAAGCTGCATAGGGATGTATGTATGAGAACTGATCTTGAGCCAATCTTAAAGCAGCTGTTTTCCTTAAATTTTCATCCCAGATTTTACCGGCAACTTTATCCACTGATCTTAATACATATTTTCTACCAAGTGAATCTTCCAGATGAAGTGAGTTTGATTGACCTCTTCCGCCAAGTCTAATGGCCTCCAGACCTCTTTTTTCTTCTTCAATATCAAATACGGGTGCTGAAACAGGTATAGACCAGGCATCCCTCCGATGCTCTCCAATAAAGAAACGTGTGAATTTAGTGCCTCTGTCATATTCGGGATTAGCAGCAACTATGGCGACACTATCTTTTAGTGTTTCTTCAAAAACAGGATCGGGTTCTGGAAACTGTTCTCTTGGGGCTTTCAGTTGAGTTCGGAACAAAAGCTTGCCCTGTGAGCCGTCCTCAATAGGTGCCCAGAATTCAACCCAAATGGACCCATCAAGGTAATAGTTAAGCTTGGCGAATCCTTTTTTATCATAGTTGAAGCTACTTCCTCGACCATTTGCTGTATAGGTCTCCTTACTTGCTGAACCACTTACTATATAGTATTGATCAATTCGAGCTCGTTGTTCAAACAACTGAAGGTTATGATCATGACCGGATGCATAAAATAGATCCGGTTGCTGAGTTAGGATTCGCATCAACGATTCTTTTAACTCTCTGTATTTATGATGAACTATGTCTTGCTCAAGGCCTAAAAACCTACGATATAAAGCATAAATTGATCCAAAAACTGGCGGTTTAAAGTGTGTGCTTGCTGGTAATCGCCCTCCATGTGAGCCATTTGAAAAAAGCGGATGATGGGCAGCCATGATGATGTTATCCTTTCTTCTTTTTCTAAGGATATCCTCAAGTTCATTTAGGAAATTGCCTGGATCATGAAGGTCATATTCTCCTGTGTCTCCAAAAGGTTTCTCATGTTTATGAAGCCACCATTGGGTATCAATTGCTAATAACCGAATATCTTCATCATAACCCGGTACGTCATCAGCATCCAACAATTTAACTTCATGCGGGCCGGGAAACCCATCATCAGGTAGAAACGTGTTCCCTTGATCAAGGTAGGATTCAATGAATTCTTCTTGTCTTCGCACTCTTTCCAGACCTTCCTGACCACCATCATCCCAATCATGATTGCCCGGTACAAAGACAATTCGTGCTTTTGAGTCTTTAATGGCATCAAGCTGTGTTGTAAGACGCTTTTCGTAATAACTACGTTTGGGATCTAAACTATCAGGCAGGCCCGCTGGATATAAATTATCACCAAGAAAGACCACAGCGCTATTCTTGGATATGTTAAGTGTCATGCTATTCAGCAGATTGAAAACAGGATCCTCGCCATCAAATTGTGGTGCTCCTCCATCCCCAACAAGAAAGACCTCATAAACTAACTCACCTGAAGATGGTGTAGGTCTCGATTCCCAGGCACTCTGTTTTTTCTCTATATAGACATCTGATGATGAACAAGAAATAACAAAGGAAAGGAGTATGACTAAGCTTAGCGAATAGACTCTCATGTGCTGAAAATAGCAAAATGTGCTTTAAGTGAGAGCGCTTAATTTGCGGAGAACCAGTACGCGAATTTTATAGCGATGAGAGTGTCTCCTCGCTGGTTAAATGTTGCACTAAGATCATCCGGACGAACAAGGAATGCTTCATCAAGATTTGCATTTCGGTTTTGCTGCCATACCAGAAAAAGAGTGCTCCCCGGAATGAATTCCCATCGCATTACGACATTAGATCTGAATGAACGACGAACAAAATCAGGATCTCTTACTTCAAACTGCTGCCCCTGGTCTTCTACCAGTAAATCGTTCTCAGCAGTTCTGCCAATGATGTTATAGCGTCTGATATCATATGAACGCGCTTCAGTTAATTCACCCGGGTTTCTGAAGTCACCACTTGAAGCAAATGGCTCTGCATAAACTTCAATACTAAGATCTGGGTTGATTGAATAGTTCACCCTGAATTGAAGTGAAAGGGTGCTGCGCTCGATTTCAGAGAAAACGTATCTATTTCCAAAAGTTACTGTTCCGCCTGTTCCTTCAATTCTTTGAAGATATTGACGCATATCTGTTTGTCTTGAATACCTTGGGCTAATTGACCATTCCAATGGGCCATTTGTAGTAACTCTGAAAGATCCGTTTACTCTCCATGAATGACTGCCAACTTCGTCTCGTGAAATTCTTCCACCAATTCTTCCAAACCTGGGAAGACCAAAATTACTTCGAACAGAACCGTCTAAGCTCCACTCAGAAACTCTACCCATTAGTGGGCCGCCTCTGGTAAGATTATCGCTTAATGTTCTTGGCCTATATCCACCGCCAAGATTAATTCCCCAGAAATTATTGGTATTAAAGTCAGCACCAAATCCATATCTGGCACCGGTTTGTATGCCACCAAAATTCCAATCGTAATTGGCACGAACATTCATGTTCCATCGATTGAAGAAGCGACCGGGTGTATTTTCACGATAGGTTAACCTACCACCTAAACGGTAGCGGTCGGTATTTCTAAGAATACCAATATCATTTAATTCAAATCCCGGGGAGTTGATAGAACCATCAACACTCCATAGCCAATGCTTACCAGCATTTTTACTTACATCTAAACTTGCTCTGTAACCGCTCATCGATGTTGCACTGGAGTCAATACTAACGTAATCAGCATCTGGCCTTTGGTAATACCTTGAAGATCTTCTTTGGAGACGAAGTATGGCTTCTTCACTACCCTCAACATAACTGAAGCCTACATCACCCGATATCTGATATTTACCACCCTGGAATCTTAGGTTCCAGTCGGCACCACCAGAATAAGCCTGATCTGTTAAAACGTCACTAAAAGCTGGATTTGAACTATTATTTCTTTGTACACCTGTTAGTATTGCGCCAAAAGTTGATGCATCTACACCAAATTCTTGTTGAACTCTAAGAACTTCATATGAGGTGAGGGGTTCAATGATTTCAGAACCAAACCGATTAACCGTTGGGTCATCACTTTCATTGAAAGTTCTCGCTCTTTCCTGAGCTGTAGCGGCAAATAATGCTCCTACTGATAAACCAGATGGTAAACGTCCGGTTAATTTTGATGCGCCAATGATCGATGTAAAATTATCTCTATCAACAAAATCAGCATCAGGCCTCAAGGTTGGTGAGTCACCTATTCGTCTTGAGTAAAAATAATCTGCTCCCCTTGAATTAAACAACTGTGCGCCTTCAGTAAAAAATGGTCGGCGTTCGTCAAACTGAACTTCAAATATGGAAAGGTTCACGACGGCAGGATCAGCCTCTACCTGACCAAAATCCGGATTTATAGTAGCATCTAAAGTCAGATTAGGGCCAAGTCCCAGTTTCAGATCACCACCTATTTGCCCCTGTAGGTTTGTGCTATTAATGAATGGGTTTGCCCGGTCAAACTCCGCTGGAGAAAAAGCATTACCGGCAGCATAAGGAAGGATTTCAATTCTTCTTTTGGGAACTACATCTTTAATCCCTTCTAGGTTTCCAAATCGTGATGACCATCCATTGTCATTTCTTGGGATCATCACCCAGAAAGCATCTTCATTTTTAGAAGGTATCCACCTATTAATGTTCAAGCCCCAGGTCTGAATATCCTTATCGTCAAAGCGAAGCTGAGAGAATGGAATTTTCATTTCCGCTGTCCAACCTAGGGAATCAATTTTAGCATTGGCTACCCAAACCGGATTATAGGACATGTCTCTGTTTCGATCGCTATCACTTGGATGGTAGTAGTCTCCCCGAACACCTGCAGCTGATATACTGAAACTGTATGCTGTTCTTCTATCCAGGAAGGTGTCTAATGAGATAATTAAACGTTCTGAACTTCTTCCTCCATCCCTTCTCGCTACGTTAGCAAGAATTGAACTTGGATCGTCGCTATACATGCGTGCGCCTACATAGAAATAGTTGTCATCGTAGGCGAAAGCAACTTCAGTTCTCTCCGTTGCGTCCTCACCTTCAAAAGGAGATTGTTGTTTAAAATCATCCACATATACTGCCCGTTGCCAAAATTCTTCATCCAGCTTACCATCAATGCGGATATCAGCTGCATGTAGTTCTGTTGCTTCAGTACGTTTTGGTGCGGCTTTCTTTGATGCACGCTTCCCGTCGCCAGGACCAAAAGCATTGGTCTGCATGGGGCTGAAATACATTAATAAGATGAGAGCGTATAGCATTAGCGGTTGCATGAGAGGTAGAACCAAAAAGCTATGGATATTTCTCCCATTTAAATGAAAAGAAACGTAAATGGATTTTTACAATTGATTTACCACTTATTATGCCTGGGAAAGATTGGAAAAAGCTTGGATGAAGGGCATAAAAAAAGCCACCTTCTGTAGGTAGCTGCGCTGGTGTTTTTACAATAACTGCAACCAATATACGGCAGGAATGGTAGGCTGAACAAATCTAATTTACAATTGATAACTAATTATTATTTAATGATTGATAATATATTGCTATTATATAACTAAAATAAAGCTAATCGATATAATTCATGCCAAGAAAATTAGGTGATCTGACGCTATTTTCGGTCGATGATCTGCATCAAGAGCTCGGTTTAAGCAAACTGACCATTCGGAACTACCTAAAAAGTGGTCGGCTTAAAGGGCGAAAATTAGGTGTATCCTGGTATGTTACAGAGGATGCATTAAGAGAATACTTTGAACATCCTCATCAAGAGCAAGCGTCATCTAAAAGAAAGATGAAGGAACTAAAGTACATTGTTCAGGGAATTAATGACCTGGTAAGTGAAACGGAAGAGTGCAAAAGCATTGAAGAGGCCATTGAAGTTTTGAACGATCAGGCTATACTTAGTTTATTTCAGGTCGCAATTGTTAATAAAGAAACAGATGAAGTTATCGAGCTTTTAAAAGCCAGAGAATTTCTAGAAAGACACGCATCATGACATCTATACCTACCGCTCTTGAAATCTACGCCTTCGGTGAAGCGGCTGAAGACACATTTTATTTACTCTTCGACAAGAGAAAGTATGAGGGAGAGATTGATATGGAGAAACTTAAACTCACCGATCCAAGGAACTTTGATTCAGTTCTAAACGAGATGGGATGTGTATTAATGATGTCGGGCGATCAAATTGATGAGTTACAAAGCCGTGGTGAAATAGATCCAAATGATCTTCATCAGTCTCTAGTACAGCTGGCTGTAAAAGAAGGTATTATGAAGTAGATTCATCATTAAGCCAGCGCCATACCCTCAAAAGGCATATAACGGTTTTTCCATCCGGGATTTCATGATTATCGATCATATCAATTGCCTTGCTAAAAGGAACACGTTCACGAATTAGAAATTCGTCATGATCGGTATTCATCTCTGTAAGCTCCAGATCTCTTGCCGCATAAATATGAATTACTTCATCTGAATAACCCACACATGGGTAAAACTTTCCAATGTAAATAAGATCATTGGTTTTCAGCCCGGCTTCTTCCAGTAACTCTCGCTCAGCTGTAACGGCAATATCTTCTCCCGGATCAATTTTTCCGGCTGGTATTTCCCAACAGACCTCTTTTAAAGGATAACGATACTGTTGAATCATCATAATATCACCATTCTCAAAAATGGGAACTATAGCACAGGCACCGGGGTGCTTTATCCATTCTCTGGTCGAAGTGTTCCCATCAGGTAAAATTGCCGTATCTTTAAACGCATGAAGTAACTCTCCCTTGAAAATTTCGTCTGAATTCTTGATTTGCTCGATGAGATCGGTAGATTTTTGCATGATAATTTTTTGTATTGGGAATAGTGAACCAAAGATAGGATTCATGTAAGTTTAAAGACATGAGCTACGGTAAAAAAGATATCGTAAATGTAGACGGTAAGAAACTGATGGTGAGAGACACCGTTCTTACATTGTCTAACCTTATATCATTATCTAGAATTTTGATTGTAGTTCCAGTGGTATATCTGCATCAGAAAAATGATTTGCAGATAAATAACCTGATTATAAGTCTCATTATCTATGGTGTTGTTTCAGATTACCTGGATGGGCTCATTGCACGGCTCACAAATACCATTTCGGAATTCGGAAAAATAGCCGATCCCATTGCAGATAAGATTTCAGCAGGGTTATTATTTATCTACACCGTTTACCTAGGTTGGGTGCCATTATGGTTTATGGTCTTGTTTGCAACACGCGATACTTTGATCATAACCGGATCATCGCTTATTCGCCGAAAGTTTGGGAAGGTGGCGATGGCTATTATGAGTGGAAAGATTTCTGTGAATATTCTCTCTTTGTACTGGATATCCGTATTTTTCTTCCCGGAATGGATAGAGGTTCAGTTCTGGTTAATGTGGGCATCGGTGGCCATCATGACCTATTCATTTTTTGATTACATGCACCGCTTCCGCCTCATAATGAAAGGCGCCGAATTTAATTAGCAGCACTTAGACAGCATTACATCCATGAGTTTATTTAAGAAGTTAGGATTCAAGAAACAGGAACGTCTCGAGCAGGGCACTCAAAAAACCCGCGAAGGTTTTATGGGTAAATTAGGTAAAGCCTTTGCCGGTAAAGATAAGGTGGACGATTCCATCCTGGATGAGCTGGAAGAAATCCTGATTACCTCAGATGTGGGCGTACCCACTACACTTGATATCATTCGCCGCATTGAAGAGCGGGTGGCAAGAGACAAATATGTCACTCAGGCTGAACTGCAAAGCATGCTGCGTGAAGAAATTATAGCTCTTTTACAGGACAATGAAGCAGACAAGCCGGCTGAATTTGATGCAGAACTACCGGCCAGGCCTCACGTGATTCTGGTAGTGGGTGTGAATGGCGTAGGTAAAACCACCACCATTGGGAAACTGGCTCATAATTATAAGCAGGCCGGAAAATCTGTGTTATTAGGCGCGGCCGATACCTTTCGTGCTGCTGCGGTAAACCAGCTAAAAATCTGGAGTGAGCGCGCCGATGTGCCTATTGTTCAGCAAGGGCAGGATGCAGATCCGGCAGCCGTAGCTTTTGATACAGTAGCTTCAGCTGTGAGTCGCGGATCAGAAGTAGTGATAATTGATACGGCCGGGCGACTGCATAATAAAAAGGGCTTGATGGACGAGCTCAGTAAAATTAAGAGAGTAATGGCCAAGCAGGTTCCGGAAGCGCCTCATGAGGTGATTCTGGTGCTGGATGCCTCCACCGGACAGAATGCCATGCAGCAAGCAAAGGCTTTTACCGAAGCGGTAGATATTACCGGCCTGGCCCTCACCAAGCTGGATGGAACCGCCAAAGGCGGTATAGTAATTGGCATCTCCAATGAGCTGAATGTGCCGGTTAAATATATAGGGGTTGGAGAGCAGATAGAAGATTTACAGGTCTTCGATAAGGCTGGATTTGTGAATGCTTTGTTTGGGGAATAGATAACCTAGAGACAGATTATTAAATTTCTTTGTAAGGAATTCCTTTTTCACAGGTCATACTGTGTAAGGGAGGAATTCATATGAGAAAGATAATCCTGTTTTTGTCACTATTTGTTATTCAATGTTTGATCTTGAGATTGAATAGCTATGCCCAAGTACATTTCAAGAATGAAGCAGACTCGCTTTTTGATGCTGCATTAGAGGCCTATCGAATGGAGGATTATGATACTGCTTTAAAGCTGTATATAAATACTTCTGAGAAATACTCATCTATAGGAGATCACCTAGGGTCACTAAATGCCAGAATACAAGCAGTTAATATGCGCGTTGAATTGAATCAGATTGAAGGGGCTGCTGATTCATTATCCAAATTAAAGTCGGAAGTTGAATCACTAGAGAATCAAAGTATCAAATACGAATTCTACTCTTCATTAGGGTATTTAGAATTCGAGAAAGGAAATATAAAAGTCGCTGATTCTTTATTTAATCTTGGCCTAAATACAATTCTGATGTCAAGCGATTCTTCAGCAATTGCAAATGCTTATTCAGATAAAGCTTTTATCCAGTATTATTTAATGGATTATGATGGTTCTTATTCCAGCGCAGCTAAATCACTTTCAATATATGAAAGGCTTGGGGATAAGTTTAAGATGTCGGTTTT
>CBFHVG010000008.1:0-26415 GCA_965659005.1 uncultured Balneolaceae bacterium | reverse complement strand
AAATCGATCAATAGCACATTGAATTTAGCTTTAAAAGCCTTTAACTGTCTGAACCAAATAGATGAGCTACCTCCGGCACCGTGTACAAACACGACCCAGTCTGTGTCTTTATCTTTGATATATTCTTTATAGTATAACAATACCTGAAATTAACGGTTATATATGAGATATCCGATTAGAGGTCATTTAAATTCATTTCTTAGTAACCTTTTAATTATTACTTAACAATTCAGGGATATTTTTTATTCTACTCTTAACTGTATTAAAATATAATGCATTCAGATATTAGGCTTCAGACATCACCTGATGAGAATGTTGTCGACTCATTGCTTATTACAAGCGGCAGGTACTCTGTTCAGCTTGCAAAAAACAGACAACAAGTTGAAGATGCGCTAAAACTACGTTTTGACGTCTTTAACATTGAGTTAGGCGAAGGTTTAGATGAATCATATGAGAATCAAATGGATGAAGATCTTTTTGATATGCAGTGTGAACATTTACTTGTTATTAATAATGCTACTAATGAGGTTATCGGAACCTATAGAATGCAGACAAATGAGATAGCAATAAAAGGCAATGGTTTTTACACTAAATCTGAGTTCGATATTGATCAGTTCCCTGAGGAAGTCATAAATGATGTAGTTGAACTGGGAAGGGCTTGTATTCACCGGGATCATCGAAATGGCAGGGTATTATTTTTACTATGGCGAGGCCTTGCAAAATATATGCAGCTTTTAGGAAAAAGATATTTTTTTGGTTGTTGTTCTATTACATCTCAGGATCCAAATGAAGGTTTTTTGATATTTGATCATCTGCGCACAAATGGGTTTGTAGAAGAAGGGTATATGATATCTGTACAACCTGAATACGAATGTTCAGGTTTAGTTGATGATCAAATTAAAAGTGGTGAAGTATCCATTCCCCAATTGTTCAGGTTATATCTCGAGCAAAATGCCAAAGTTTGTAGTTACCCAGCATTAGATAGAAAATTTAAAACGATTGATTTTTTAATTTTACTGGATATTCAGCAACTACCAGAACATTCAAGAGCACTGTTTTTTAAATAGTTTTAGTATTATCCGGGATGCAGTTATTAAGGGCATATTCCCGTTTACTTCTACTACTTATTGCTACACCTCTAATCTTTTCACTATTTCTGCCTAGTCTTTTTCTAAAGCTATTTGGCATTAATAATGATGCCTGGAGAAATAAAATTCTCGGTTTATGGGCAAAAACCTGTGCTATTATC
This sequence comes from uncultured Balneolaceae bacterium, assembly GCA_965659005.1. Classification (GTDB taxonomy): domain Bacteria; phylum Bacteroidota; class Rhodothermia; order Balneolales; family Balneolaceae; genus CAYPTY01. Next base: position 25,166 of record CBFHVG010000008.1, on the reverse strand, counting down.
ATTGGTATGAGAATTTCGACCAATGGGTCAATTCCTAAATCTCCCTTTATTCTTGTTTCAAACCATCTAAGTTATACTGATATATTTGTCTTGTTAAGTGTGGTAGATGGTGTCTTGATTGCTAAAAATGAAGTAAGAAGCTGGCCGATTATGGGTTGGATGATGGAGGTTATTGGAATAATTTTCATTGATAGAAACTCCAGGACCGATGTAAAGAGGGTGAATAAACAAATAGAGGATAACCTGAGACCTAAACAAGGCATTATATTCTTTCCGGAGGCAACCACTTCTGATGGGGCCGATATCCTTCCTTTTAAAGCAAGTTTGCTTGCATATCCAGCCAAAGAAAATTATCCAGTAAATTATGCGAGCATCAGCTATATAACTACAGATCCAAAAAAGTCAGAACGTGATTACATACATTGGTGGGGCGACATGACATTTTTTACTCATTTGTTAGAATTGTTGAGTATGCAAAAGTTCTATGCATCAGTTACTTTTGGTGAGTCTCAGATTATTGATTCAGACCGAAAAAAATTAGCAAATAGGTTGTATGATCAAGTTAGGTTACAGTATTTAAATTTAAATGAATAAGCATCGATGCAGAAGGATAAAACAGTAGTTTATTCCAATATTTATTTCATTTCTCAGGGGATTAAATTACTCGAGAGAATCACAGACCAGATGTTCACTCAAAACGAGGGCCCACACTTCAAGAGTGGGGTAGGTAAACACTTCAGACATATAATAGATCATTATCAAAGTTTGCTTAATTGCGATATGACGCAGATCAATTATGATGAAAGAAAGAGAGAGGAGAGATTGGAGAATGACAGACTATATGCAATTCAAAAAATGGACGACTTAATTAACGATTTGGAATCACTTGGAAATAAACCTGATATATTTGATGCTGAATTAAGAGTATATAGTAATGAGGGAATAGATATTGAAATTATACCTTACTCAATTTCCAGCGTGAGAAGAGAACTCCAGTTTTTGATCAGTCATACCGTTCATCATTATGCTTTAATTGCAATGATTTTGAAATCAATAGGGTTTAATTTACCTGATGATTTTGGAGTTGCTCCCTCTACATTGAATTATCATAATGAAAGATCAGTAAATACAACGGCTTAAAAATTGTGCATTAATGGAAAGTAAAGATCGTCCGATGTTAAGAGGATGGAAGCTGTATCTGTTTCTTTATTTCCTGTTACTGTCCGCATCTCATCTATATTTATTATTGAGTTCTGAGCCAACAGTTAATCCATCTAAGAATTATCAGGATGTGACTGAAAATAGTATAAATGCTCAGTCAGATACTAAATTAAAAATCGCTTATTCTGATTCAGAAATTGAGAATTCAGAAGTCATCCTTTTCCTAACTGATATTCCATTAAATACGAGTCCATCACCATTAATTGATTCACTTAATGCTAACTACAGAACAATCATACCTGATTATATTGGTTTTGGGGATTCTGATATAGAATCAATAAATCTTTCTATGGCTGCACAAGCTAAATATATTGATCAATTATTGATCAATATAAATGTTCAAAACGTGCATATAGTGGCTAATGGATTTGGGGGTGGTGTTGCACTACAATTGTATGATCTTCTTCCTGATCGTATTTCTTCTCTGACTATGGTTGAGGCGTTAGGTGTTCAAGAGCTAGAGTTACTTGGTGGTTATCATTTAAATTATGCCATTCATGGAGCTAGGTTAGCAAGCATATGGGTATTACAAAACGCAATACCACACTTTGGTTTAATGAAAAATTCCTTTTTAACGATTGAGTATGCAAAAAGCTATTACGAAAGCGATCAAAGACCTTTGAGGGATATACTGGGTAAATTTGAAGCTCCTATGCTCATTATTGATGGTATAGTTGATAATCGGGTTAAGACAGCTGCCGCTGAAGAACATTATAGACTAGTTCCTCAATCAAAGTTAGAATTTATTCAGAGGGGCTATGATATAATAGAATCGGATGTGGCCGAATCATTTATACTGATCAGGAATTTTCTAACTGAATTGGCATCTGGCTCAAAACTCGATAAATCACAAGCGGATTCAGTTCGAATTCAAGCTTCTATACAAGAATACATTCCTTCTGATGAGTTAATGTTGTCAGGGTATGCCCTAGGTCTAGTTATGATTCTTATCGTTTTAGCAACCCTTGTGAGCGAAGATCTTACATGTATTGGCGCTGGGTTAATGGTAGCGAGAGGTATCATTGGCCATGCACCTGCTATCATCGCTTGTCTGATAGGGATTTTTCTAGGTGATATATTGATTTATTTCCTGGGGCGCTGGTTAGGAAGATCGGCAATCAGAAGGAAACCATTTAGCTGGTTTATCAATGAACATGATCTTGATCGTTCTTATCAATGGTTTGAACTTAAAGGACCGATTATAATCATCGCAAGTAGATTTGTTCCTGGTAGTCGGTTTCCAACCTATTTCACAGCAGGTGCTATCGGGGCGAGTTTCTTTATGTTTATCATATATTTTGGAATTGCCTCCATCATTTGGACACCTATACTAGTCGAAACTGCTTATCTGGTTGGAAATAACATGATCGAGTATTTCGAAGTGTATCAAGAATATGCTTTATGGGTTCTCCTCGGCATCCTAGCTTTGTTTATGTTTATATTTAAAGTGTTAATTCCATCGTTTACTTTTCGTGGAAGAAGGCTCCTTTTCAGTAGGTATAAACGGTTTATTAACTGGGAATTCTGGCCAATACCTATCATCTATCTACCTGTTTTCATTTACTCAATTATACTCTCTATTAAATACAGGTCGTTTACAATGTTCACTGCAGCTAACCCTGCAATTGAGCATGGTGGATTTAAAAATGAATCAAAGTCTGATATTTTAGAAAAACTTAAGGTAGATGACATTGCCCTATTCGAAGTGATAGAGGGGAATGCAGTGTTAGAAGACAAAATGGATCAAGTTCATGCCTTCATTGATCTTATTGACACTTCATTTCCAATAGTAATTAAACCAGTAACTGGCGAAAGAGGTGCTGGGGTTAGAATAGTTAAGGATGAATTGTTACTTGAAAAGGCTCTGAAATTTGAAGTAAGGGATGTAATTGTTCAAGAATATATACCCGGTAAGGAGTTTGGAATCTTTTATTACAGATATCCTGGTTCAGATGTAGGTAAAATATTTTCTATCACAGAAAAAAGTATGCCTAAACTAATCGGTGATGGTAAACACACACTTGAACATCTTATACTCAAGGACTCACGTGCAGTTTGCTTAGCTGAATATCATATTGACCACCATGCTGATCATATTTTCGATATACCTGATGATGGTGAAGTAATTCACCTTGTTGAACTTGGTACTCATGCCAGAGGTTCAATTTTTTATGATGGCATGAAATACAAAACATCCGACTTAGAACAAAGAATAGATGAAATCGCAAAAGAATTTGATGGCTTCCAATTTGGACGATTTGATATACGTGTCCCAAGTATTGACGATTTAAAGCATGGTAAAAATTATAAAGTTATTGAATTAAATGGAGTGACCTCTGAGTCAACCCATATATATCATCCCGGCTATTCTATTTGGAATGCTTGGAAAACATTAATCAGGCAATGGGAAATTGCTTACCAGATAGGTTTTGAGAATGCAGCCTTAGGGCATAAGCCTTCCAGTTTAAAAGCATTGCTGAGCACTTTAACTCAAGAGAACAATTAACGTTTCTTTCTAAAAAATTCTCGAAGTAAGTATTCACAGTCTTGTTCGAGAACACCCTGAATCACCTCAAAATTATGGTTTAAAGCATCATGATTATTCAGGTTTAGAATGGTTCCACAAGATCCAGCTTTTGGGTCAGAAGCTCCAAAAACTACTCGACCTATTTTTGACCAAACCAGAGCACCTGTGCACATGGGACAAGGTTCAAGTGTTACATATAGTGTACAATCTTTCAGGTATTTTTCTTCAAGAAAACTACAAGCAGATGTAATAGCTAAAATCTCAGCATGAGCAGTAGGGTCTTTGAGCATCTCAACCTGATTATATGCTTTTGCAATTACTCTATTTTGATAGGTAATTATAGCTCCAACCGGGACCTCATCTTTCGAGGCTGCTTCTTCTGCAAGTAGAATAGCTTGCGCCATAAATTTCTGATGGTACTGAACAAGTGGTAGGGAATGATCTTCCAAGGTTCTGATTTGATCAACTAAAGTTTAAATTCCGACGCTAATTCAAAATAAACTAAATGATGGAACAGCTACAGAATCACATTAAGAATTTTATTGAAAACACAATACGTACAATTCCTGACTTTCCGAAAGAAGGAATTATGTTTAAAGATATTACAACACTACTAAGTAATAAAGATGCGCTTGAACTCACATCATATATGCTTCATAAACCATTCGTAGATGTTGAGGTAGATTATGTTATTGGTTTAGAATCCAGAGGATTCTTATTTGGGACTAACTTAGCTCAGGATTTGAACGCTGGTTTTATTCCAGTAAGGAAGCCAGGTAAGTTACCTTCTGAAACTATTACAGCAACTTACACTCTTGAATATGGAGAGGATAGTATAGAAATGCATAAAGATGCTCTTTATAAGGGCGCAAGAGTAATAATTCATGATGATTTGATAGCAACCGGTGGAACAGCAGCTGCCGCAAGTGAATTGGTTCAAAAGTTAGGAGCAACTGTTATTGGTTACTCTTTTATAATTGAGTTATCAGAATTGAAGGGTAGTTCTAAATTAGCTTTGAATGATCAAACCATTTATGATGCATTGGTAAGTATTTAAATTATCAGGTAGCGGAACCTGATTTAAGATTTCATCTATACAATTGTAAATGCAATCTGTACAAAATGGATGAAATCATGAAAAACCACATCTACATACTCTTAACTTTACTATTTCTACTCTCAGCATGTAATCATAAGTTTGTCATATCTGATGTTGATTATAGCCAGGACATTGAAAGTGTGCTTATCCCAGATGAAACAGGAACTATTTCTGATTTAAGACATGGAATAAGCTTTAATATCAGGAAGCTGGAAATCAATGAGTTCGCTGACTCTACTAAACATGTCGACGAAATCAGAATGATCCGAGATAAACAGGGCTATTATTTCATCACAGCGCCTTTATTTAAACATGTATACATATTTAAAACTTCCAGCAGTGAGTTAAAACTACACAAGAAGTTATATATCGATAATAAATTGGAATTACCTGTATTCAATAACAGAGCCCCATATATAGAACTCGTTGATATCAATTCTGATAGCGTTTATTACCTAAACAACAAAGGACTCAAAACAGGAGGGAAGTCATGAAAATTCAAATGAAGTTATTTATAACTATAACTATAGCTATAGCCATTTCCTCGAACATTTGCTTGGCCCAGCTTTCTGACTACCAAATCACTCAGAATTTTAAAAATGATTACGAAATCATTAAGGGGAAAGTTACTAAAACAATGTCACTTAATGACTTAGATGCTTTACATAGTAACATATTGAATCTACAGAATAAGTATCAGGCTCATGATGAAATTATAAATTCAGCACTATTTCCATCCAGGTATGATGAAATGATGGGAGTATTAAATGAACTACTACTTTCATCTGAACATCGATTGGTATTGATTGAAAATCAGCAAGAGCAAATTAGCAACTTATCTCAGCGGCTTACGGCCTTTGAATATGAAGTTGACCATCTTAGGACTGAAACTAATAAGCTTAGATCTGATTTATCAAAGTCTGCCATCATTAGGAGTGATTTAAGTAATAAACTTGCTGAGTATCGAGTTCAGATTGAAAAAAGAGATCGAATAATAGTTTCCTATGTTGATACCATGATTAAGGAATACAACGCTTTAAGGAAACAAGCCGGACTAGGATTAAACGAATTAAATCAGGATCAGATAGCACTTAACAGTTTGAACCTCCTTGAATTGATTCAATCTGTTATAGATGATCACTATGCCGATGAGGCTTCAAACTATCAGTTAATGACCATTGATTATATAAGAATGTATGTAATTGCACAGCAATTTGAGGAAGTAATAAATCAAGTAGAGGATCATGTTGTTGGAGTATACACAGCAAATGTAAATACAGATAGCTTGAAGCAAAGATTATTTGATTTACAAGTTGACCTTGAGGATAAAACCTGGACATCAATACAACAGCAAATGTATGCAATGGATATTGAGACGGAGTCATTTTATGATAAAACAACATTCGTGAAAACTCTTGATTCACATATCCAAAGCCACATAATGTCGAATGAAGACAATCCTTTTATTGAAAATCAATATGATGAATATCTTGCATTCAATACATTCTGGAATGATGTATTAAAAGGTGATTGGGGTGTTCCAATGATTGAATCCGGCTTAATTTCTACCCAGCAGATTGCATATGTAGATGAGTCGCTTAGTAAGTGGTACTCATTAGCAAAACCACAGTCATATATGCTTCAGCTATTGGCAGGCTTTCTAATCTTACTTGTTATAAGCTTAGGAATTGTAATCTGGAAGCTTTATTAGATTATGGCAATGAATAAAACTTGCGGGTGAGCCATTCACCTGCAAGTATAGTAATTACCAAAAGGAACCAGAATGGGTGTTGAACTGGAAAATCAAATATTTCTCTCTGTGATATATTTTGCTTGAAAAGATTTGCCTCGTTCATTCTGCTAATTACTGAGGAAGCATCTTTAAAATCAACAAATTCACCTCCAGTCATTAATGCAGTTTGCTTCAAAAGTTCATCATTCCTAATTGTATTTACCAGCTCTGAATTAGAAGGGCTAAGGGCAAATTCACCTGATTGTTGATCAATAATTCTATCGCCTTTCCTTGCAATAGCATCGAATGAGTATAAACCTTGAGTAGAATAGGGGACTTTTAGATTGTATGAACCATCACCATTGTTGTCCATAGTAAAGGTTCTTTCATTACCACTTGGATCAGAAATTTCAATATCAATTCGACCTTCACGTTCAATATTCCCGCTTTCATTTTCAAGATAGGCATCTATTGTTATAGATTCCGTTGAGTTGAATACCTGCTGAGTAGGTGAGATTTTAAGTCTTCTATTGTCAGGTTTATTTGCAGCCCAGCTGTAAATGTTATTTATCAATGAAGTGAAAAAATCTCTCTCAATTTGCCTGCTGCTCTGATTTAATTGGAACCAGCCATATGCATTAACATGTACTCGTCTAAGGCTACCGGTTTCTGATATCGCAATAACCGGCTGCTTTGTTTCTATTCCTTGAAAGATGCTATTAAAAAGAGGGGTAGATAATGCATCCAATGTTACTCCACGGTAATAACTTGATATAGATTCCAGTGTTTTATAATCAACTTCGGGTAGTTCAAGTATTGGATGTTCATCCTTCGATAATGTTGGGATAATTCCAACATTAGCTGTTCCTGTATAAGATTGAAGTTGAATATAATCCTGATATAATGGATTTGATTGAAGATCTAATCCTCTGGGTGTTTGAAAAAGGACACTAGGAATTTGATCGAAATAAGAATTCAGGATAGATAAAGTTGCTTGATTATTGGGCAAACCATGAATTAAAACAAGCTCCAGGCTGTCCGGAGAAGGGAAATCCTCTGGTTCAATAAAATTGGTACCCTGAATCCATGTCTTTTCAATTAGTTTCACATTAGCATCTGACTTAAGCACATTTCTGATAGCGCCAATATCAGGATGTACTTCAAAAGCCAGGCTTAATATTTGAATCTTGTTATCAAGTACTTCAATTGTGAATAATTGAGAATTATTTTCAGTCGACCATTCACCATTCACAGGATTTATGTTTACTGAATATTGCTTTAATGCTTCTGTTCTTAAAGGAACATTAAAATTAACTAGCAGTGATTCCCTGCCTTCAAAATTAAGAATTTTGCTTTCGATTACTTCAGAACCCTCATTTAACTCAATAGAAATTTCCTGATTTGGGTAACCATTTTGTTGAATTGTAACTTCAACTAAGTGTTCTGTATTTACATAACCGACAGGTTGGGTTTTTATACCTTTCAAGATTACATCGTTAATACTTGAAGTATCACCAATTGCTATGGAATAGATTGGGATTTGAACATCGGATAGTGAGAATACCGGATCACGGCCAACCGTATAAATACCATCACTTATGATGATAGCTGAAGTTACATCATATTCAGAGTCTTTAATTTGCTGGTAGACATCAAATAAATTGGTTTCTGTTTGGGAATATGAAACTGAGTCTAAGTCAATCGTTGATACACTATTACCTATACTATAGCTTCTAAAATTAATATCATCGGTATTCTTAAGATTTAAGGCATTAAGAACTTCATTCATTGATTCTTGCCCCAGATAATCACCTTTAATCAGTGAGGCGCTTTTTGAGTCATCAATAAATACAAGTACATCAGGTTTGTCATTTATGTTTTCAAATCCCTTAAAGAATGGATTAAGTAGAAGAAGTAAGAGCAGAATAAAAGCTAAGGATCTAAGGCTAATTAGAATAGTTTTTAAACTAACAGATAATGAATTTTGATCTCTATAGCTTCTATAACTTAGGTAAAGTACAATGATCCCAATTGGAATCATTAGCCATAATGGAAGAGAGCTCTGGAATCCTTGAAATTCCACATTTAAACCGATTTAACGATCTCATTAATCAATGCTACCGTTGTATAACCATCAGCTTCTGCTGCATAGTTATTCACAACTCGATGCCTTAGTACAGGAATTGCAAGAGCCTTGATATCTTCTTCGCTAACATTGTATCGGCCTCTTGATAAAGCCCTGGCTTTACCGCCTAGTATAAGGTATTGAGAAGCTCTGGGACCAGCTCCCCAGCTCATATATCTTTTGATTAAATCTGAAGCCATATCAGAATCAGGGCGCGTCATGTGAACAAGTTTTACAGCCAGTTCGAGTACACTTTCAGGTACGGGAACATCCCTTACAAGCTTTTGAAGTGAATTTAGTTTTTCAGCATCAATAACTTTCTCAGCATGAACTTCTTTTGATGATGTAGTGGCACTAACAATTGCCATTTCCTCTTCGAAAGAAGGATAATCTACCCAAAGGTTAAACATGAACCTATCAAGTTGGGCTTCAGGTAGAGGGTAGGTGCCTTCCTGTTCGATAGGATTTTGAGTTGCCAGTACAAAAAACGGCCTATCTAGTTGATAAGTTGAACCTGCCGCAGTTACATGATATTCCTGCATTCCCTCTAACAGCGCAGCCTGGGTTTTAGGAGGGGTTCGATTAATCTCATCAGCTAAGATTACATTGGCAAAAATCGGGCCTTTAACGAATACAAATTCTTTCTTGCCAGATTCTTTGTCTTCTTCAATAATTTCCGTGCCTGTAATGTCGCCAGGCATTAAATCCGGTGTAAACTGAATTCTATTATATGAAAGGTTAAGTGACTCAGCTAAAGTCTTTATCAGTAGCGTTTTAGCTAATCCTGGTACGCCTACTAAAACACAATGTCCTTGTGAAAAAAGGCTAATAAGAAGCTGGTCAACAATTTCATCTTGACCAATGACAACTTTAGAAATCTGATCTTTAATTTTATTAAAAGATTCCTGGAATTCAGCGGCTAGACCTACAATATTTGTTTCTGAAATACTCATTATTAAAAATCTTCCGGAACAGGTATTAAATATTCGATGTAAATGTCAGATTTCAATTCAGCAAGCCACTCACTAAAAATACGAGCTTGCTTAGTTTGTAATGCAAATTGCTCTATTCTTGAGTAGTCCTGCTCTAAATTCGCTTTATGCTCCTCAATTCTTCTATCAAGACGTACAATACGCAATGCTTTGCCTGAATTTGCGCCGCCCGGATCAAAACTTCTTGGCTCGGAAATTTGTCCAATCTCGTCCATTAAAAGTACAATACGATATAAAGCAGGGTCTAATGCTTGTAAAGGAATAAGCCTTTCACCTGTTTGAGGGTTTACCACTTTGCCACCTGAATTTGATGTAAGTGGATCTTCAGAATGTCTTCTTGCAAATTCATCAAACCTGAGGCTTTCGTCATTCAATAATGAATCACGAATCGTATTAAGCTTATTTCTTGAAAAATCTTCATCAAGTTCATCTTCGTCAATAGTTATCAAGAGATTGTTGGTCTCAATTTGATCACCGACTCTTCTATTTAGCCTGATTAAGTGAAGACCGAATTGAGTTTCAACTACTTCAGATATATCACCAGGTTGTAAAGCCGATGCAGCTGCTGAATACTCTGATACTAGTGAATTTAGTGCCATTAGAGGTAATAAACCGCCTCTTGGTCCTGATGGTCCATCGCTATGTCTTCTGGCCAAATCTTCAAATGGAACCCCATGTGTAACTAGGGAATCACGTAAAAGCTCTGCAAAGTCAAATGCAGCTTTTTTAGCATCATCTCTGGGTGGTGGAAGAGAAACAATCTGTGAAAGCGCAACTTGTTCTGGTATTATGGGTAGTGAATCAGATGGGATGCTGTTAAAGAATTCTTCCACTTCTGGTCTTGTAATCGAAATGGATTGCACTTTATTTCCACGTACTTGCTCAACCTTAATATCTTCTCGGAATTGCTCTCTGTATTCTGATCTTAGTTGAACAATACTTTTACCAAAAGCCTGCTCCAATGCTCTTTCACTGCCAGTCTGTTGAATAAGCTGTTCAATACGCATATTCATGCGTCTGTTCACCAAATCATCTTCAACTACAATAGAATCAAGATCAGCTTTAACTAGTAGAATTTCATTTTCAATGGTGGCTAAGAGTACACCGTACCAAAGGTCTTCATTAAATTCGACATCGGGTTGGTTATTGAATCTTGCACCCTGAATGTATTGCACAACCTGAACATCTATTTCAGACTTTAAAACAGGCTTGCCGTTGACAAGGGCTACAATTTGATCTGCTACTTCAGATGCAGCCTGAGAATATGCATTTATATTGAAGAATAGGGTGAAGAGTGTGAGTAATAGTAATTTTTTGGGCATTGCAATAGGTAGTGAGGTCTTTATTTTATTCCTCAACGTTCGAGATTTGTAGTTCATTATTCGCCGTGGCTTGAAGATAGAGATTCTTTACATATGAATTGTAATAACGCCGACTTTTTTCAATGATTAACCACTCTCTTATTTGCTCCATTAACCATTCTAGTTCAGGGTGTTCTCCTGCAGCGCGTTCACTTGTTAATTGCACAAAATGATAGGTGTTTCCACTTCTAGTGATAGGAGAAATTTCCATATTACCAATTAAGCCTAAGTAAGTGTTTAATTGTCTTATTCCGTTACCAGCATCTGAAATGGGCCAATATTTTTTTGACTCTGCCAGGTTTTCTTCCTTAGCTATGCTGTATCTTTCAATTATACTTTCCCAAGAGGCTGAGCCTAATAGCCCACGTTTAGCAGCCTCGGCATCAGAAAGTGAAGCGGTTGTTATATGACGATAACGCACATGCCGTTCACGGAGCACAAATTGCTCTTTGTTTGCTAAGTAGTATTGCTGAACCTCATCGTCAGTAACTTCAAGTTCATCCATATTTTCGCTTATAACGAAATCTCTGAGTGCTTGAACAAGTATGTCGTTACGACTTTCTTCAATTCGTGATCTCACTATTTCGCGACGGTCAACACGTAATCTGTTAGCTTCTCTAAGAATGAGTTGCTTTTCAATCCATTGATCTCGGAAATCTTCAAGAACTTTTACTGAATCACCCTGCATAGCAAGAGGAGATATCATTGAAAGTGCTTCAGACTTAGTTAATACATTTCCATTTACCCGAGCCAGAATTACAGTTCCGGGTTTTTCAATCTGGGTACATGAAGTAAACAGACCAAACATTACAATAATAAGTAAAAGAGACTTCAATTAGTTTGAATTTTCAGTTTTAAAAGCTTTTCTAAGCTTTTTAACGTCAGTTTTAACTTTGTATTTCTTTCTAAGTTTCTCAAGCCATTCTTCTTCTCGAGTTGGTTGATAATCAGCCATTAATCGACTAAATGATTCCTCAAAAGTCATTTTCCTTGCTGGAAGTACATCTTCGAGGTAGAAAATTGCCTTTCTGCGTTTATACTCAAACTCTTCGGAAAATGTACCTGGTTTCATTTCATTTAGTTTATCAAATGGTTCACCATCAAATACATTAGATGAATCTGATGCAACACCGACGTAATCGAAGTTTGATCTTAGGCTATCAGGTGAATTGCCTGCATTTACGAAATCAATGATGTCAGTTAACGAACTGTCTAATCTTACCGATATAATGTGATAGTAATTTCTTTTATCCAGTGAATATTTATCAGTAGAATTTTCGTAAATGGATTTCAATTTGCTTGTATCCACTTTTGCTGCACTCCAAACATTGTCATCTGTAATCTGATAGACCGCTAGTCCTTCAAGGTAGTTATCCAGCTGATCGGCAAAGCCTTCAAATTCATTAACTGTAAGTTCGGCTATGATGTCATTGATTAGATCAGTGAAAAAGCTGTTGGTCCAAGTTCTTTTATAAGCTCGTCCTATACTGTTAGGTTTGGTTTCTTTAAGGAAGTCATCAAAATCCTGAATCGAGTATGTTTTTCCATTAAAGGAATAGAACTCCTTCGCAAGTACTCGGGCATCAATCTGTATTGCCGAAACAATGGTAGTATCGCCTTCAATCAAAGCATTTTCATACTCAACGAGATTATCAATATTTATCGATTCACCCATATAATCACGGATGTAACTTATAACACTCGCATTATTTCTGACATTATATGGTGTTGATTCAAACTCCTTCAGTAACTTTTCTCTGCGTTCATCTTCTGAGGCATATGCCTGTATTGAATCAATTTTAAAAATATGAAATCCATAAACTGTTTTAACCGGATCTGAAATATCAACCTTGGTACTCAAGGCCATAATTTGATCGATAAATGCCGGATTATAACGTGACGAATATGAGATCCATCCAATATTTCCTTCTTTTGGAACTGAAAGATTGTCTTCAGAATATTCACGAACTACTTCACTCCATGTTCTACCCGAAAGGAGTGCTTCATAAGCTTCATTCATTTTGTTGAATTGCATATTTGCAGTATCTGAAGGGAGGTTTCTTCTAAATATGTGAGAGATATTGCGTGCTGGAGTTCGATCTCTAACTTCTTTTGAAAGCACAATGTGATAACCAAATTGAGTTCGGAAGGGAAGAGATACTTCACCAGGCTCCAGGTTAAAAGCTACTTCTTCAAACTCAGGAACAGTAACACCTACGCTAATCCATGGGATTTCTCCCCCCATTGATCTCCCGTTTCTAGTAGATGAGTACTTTGTATTTAATTCAGCGAATGATGTGCCATTATTAAGGTATTCGTTTCTGGCATTTATAAGGCTGTTGTAGGCTTTTAAAGTATCTTCTTCAGATGCTCGGTCATCAACTGCAATAAGAACATGTTCAACAGAAACTTCCAATGATGCTCTCTTAAAATATTGGTCAAAACGAGTTGGTTTTATTTCATTTTCGAGCCAAAATGCATATGCAGCCTGACGAGCATACTCTTGATATTCATTGGTAACGATTTGGTTTTCAAAATAACCTAAATCTTTAGCCTCTAACACTTTAGATCGATAATCTAAATAAATTGGTAAAAATTCTTCTAGCTCCTCAATGGATATGTTATCTCTAACCACACCAGAACTGAAGTTTTCTTTTAGTTCACCATAGGTGATTTTTTCCTTGCCAACTTTACCAACAACTGTTTTATCGTTTTTGGATTGTGACAAGGCATTGAAAGAAAAGCATAGACTTAAAAAAAGTATAAAGTGTATCCTTTTATTCATGATTGTAGACAGTTTATTTATCAAAGGTTGAATAGTTAATAGTTGATTAAAAAAGCATTCCAGCAAGTGTTGCCGTCATAAGATTGGCCAATGTTCCACCCATTACAGCTTTAAGCCCAAATTTGGCAAGATCGGCTTTTCTACTTGGGGCAATTCCACCAATTCCACCAATTTGAATAGCAATGGAAGAGAAGTTAGCGAATCCACATAAGGCAAATGTTGCAATGGCAATAGTTTTTTGAGTTATAGCTGCAGTCTGTACAAGTTCGGCAAGACCCAGATATGCAACAAACTCATTTAAAACAATTTTAGTACCTAAAAGAGATCCCATATTTACAGCATCAACCCAAGGCACACCAATAACCCAGGCTATAGGTGCAAAAACCCAACCCAGAATAAGTTCAATAGTTAGTTCTTGGCCAATAAGTGAATTCAAGCCTACTATATCTCCAAATCCGGTAAGCATCCAGTTAAACATGGCAATAAGAGCTATGAAAGCCAGTAACATCGCACCTACATTCAATGCTAGTTTAAGACCGGTTCCTGCACCTGATGCAGCAGCATCAATTCCATTAGCATCCGTTTTTTCAACTGCAATTTGGGCTGTACCTAAAGTTTCTGGGGTCTCTGCTTCAGGATTTAATATCTTCGAAATGACCAGAGCAGCTGGCGCAGCCATTATACTAGCGCCAAGTAGCCGTTCTGCAAACAATTGCTGTGCTGCAAGTACTTCCATTCCGTTAGCCTCAGCAAAGGGTACACCCAGCATTGCAACATAGGCAGCTAAAACGCCACCAGCTATAGTTGCCATTCCTCCAATCATAACAGTGAGTAACTCAGACTTAGTCATTTTGTCAATGAATGGCTTTACAACAAGAGGGGCTTCGGTTTGACCTACAAATATGTTTGAAACTACAGATAGTGTTTCTGCACCTGACGTGCCTAAAAGTTTTTGGATTCCTTTTGATATCCACTTTACCACAAACTGTAGTATTCCATAGTGGTAAAGAATAGAGGTAAGTGATGCAAAGAAAATGATTGTTGGGAGTACCTGAAATGCGAAAAAGACACCTATTGAGTCCTCATATCCAGGCCCTTTGCCTAATGGACCAAATATAAATGCAGAACCTTCTGTTGTGAAGTTAAGAACAGTAACAAAGAAACCTGCTACCCCTTCAAAAGCATATTTTGGCCAAGCAAGTGGTGAGAAAAAACCTCCCAATACATCAGACTTCAATATGAAGATAGCCAGAACTAGCTGAGTGGTAAGTCCAATGGCAACTAATTTCCAATTTATATGCTTTTTGTTGTTACTGAATGCAAATGCTATTCCCACAAGAACAGCCATTCCTAGAATGCCCCGTAATATTTCCATTAGTTTTGATCTTCGTTTAAGTTCGTTTCAGTATCTACTGGAGCCTGGCTGAATGGCTTTATCAATCTGCCTCTGCGTCTATCTACTGGTGGTCTGAAGCAATAACGGGCCCTTGGTTCATAAGAATCATTTTCTCCGATAACTACCTGATCAGCGTTTTCAATAATCCTTTGTGAGTAATGAGCCATTGTTCCACTCTCAGTACAAATGGCATGTAGCTTGGTCACATACTCAGCAATAGCGAGTAAAAAGGGCATTGGGCCAAAGGGACGTCCCTCAAAATCCATATCAAGTCCAGCGCAAATAACGCGCTTACCTTCGTTGGCTAGTTGATTTGCTACTTCAACTACTCTTTGATCAAAAAACTGGGCTTCATCTATGCAAACGACATCGGCATTTGTGGTGAGTAGTACAATCTGATCTGCAGTATCCACCAGAATAGAGGGGAGAGCAGTTTCATTATGAGAAACCACTTCCTGGTCGCTATACCTTTTATCGATAGCCGGTTTCGCTACAATTACAGAAAGTCCTGCAATATGTGCTCTTTTGGCTCGACGTATAAGTTCTTCCGTTTTTCCGCTAAACATCCCGCCACAGATCACTTCAATAGATCCGCAATCTTTGGGAATAAACGAGGGTTCGTTGATCATTAATTATACTGCCTTAATTGAAGCCCAAATATATTCCTGTAACACCATAAAATGAAAGGTAAATTCTAATTTGTCAGGAATGACAGATTGTTCTGAATTAGCTATACTCTTATATGTGCGGTAGGTATACGATAAAACCCAGTATGGACGAGATAGAGGCTTTTTTGAATGCCTCAGCCATTAATTATGGTCATTATCATCCTAGTTTTAATGCTGCTCCGGCACAAAATCTTCCTGTGGCTTATAAAAATGAAGAAGAAGAATGTGTAATTGAATCTATGAATTGGGGTTTTATTGGGTGGCAACCGAAGGCTGGTGAGCGTCCCTTTTCTATTATTAATACCCGAGATGACAAAATTCCTGATAAACCAATGTGGTACAAAGCTGTTTCAAGCAGACGGTGTATTGTGCCTATTAGTGGTTTTTATGAGTGGAAAGGTCCTAAGGGGAAAAAGACTCCTTATTACATCTATTCAGCATCGGGTCCCATGCTGGGGCTAGCTGGGATTTATTCGAATATTAGTCCCTATGAAGACCGACCCATTAAAACCTATTCCATTATTACTACATCGCCGAATTCTATGATGAAGGATATTCATAATCGAATGCCGGCTATTTTACATCCTACTGAATTTGATGATTGGTTAAATCCTGATGTGAATAATGCATCACTGCTACTTGATCTGATTAGACCTTATCCCGATGACGCCTTAACTTTTCATGAAGTAGGCAGGGCAGTGGGGAATGTTAGAAACGATAACCCAGAACTCATTGAAGCAGTATGACCAACTCCGATCGGGCCATCTACATCCTTGGTTTCCTTATCATCTTCACTATTATTTCATTTGTAACAGGATCACCCTTTTTGTCTGAGGAAATCATCCCCACATTACCGAATGGCAATGTGTTGATTATGGCGGCTCTTATGTCCTGTGGAGTCGTTGGGCGTATTATTACCTGGACCTACAAACGCATTCACCGCTTGAATACCATAACCATTGTTATGGGAGCGCTCTGGTATCCCATAGGAATCCTTCTCTCAGGAAATATAGGGCTGAATTTCACTAATGATTCTCAGGATTCATTTGTCTTCGATATCATTACTGCAATCATTATAGCCGCATGCTTTGGTTTGCTGCTGTTTAGTGTAGGCTTTCGACTTACCATGATTGTTCGAAGGAAGTGGAGGCGGTCTTAATATTGTCATTACCACCCTCATAATGGTCATCCAGAGCGAAGCGAAGGATCCTTTTTAACAAATGCCCCTCATATTATTCTGAATGACCTCTAGGTCTTAATCCGCTAGTTCATACTTCAAGCGCCATTCATGGCTCACATTGTTCTTATGCACATTCAAGTAATGTATGAGCACAAAGTAGCGTTTGTCATCTGTGCGGATTGAATACTGAGTTTGAAACTGATCACCTTTCCGGTTCACTACTTTGCGTTTTACTTCAGCAATGTGCATTACATCACCATTCTTTCGCTGTATCCGGAAGACAGCACGGCCTGGGCGGGTTTTTCCCACACGCACCGAAGCATCTAATATCATCACATTTACCCGTTCGTCGAGTGCATCGTACTGCATGCGCGCTTTCTTGATTGAGATTCATATTGAGTTTTAATCGAATATACACATATATTACACATATAACTATATGTAATTGATTATGGATCCTTTTTCTCCCGGCCGATATGATCCTGAACAGGACATTCACCGCATTACTTTATACTCACATCTTGTTGGTGAACAACAGCATATGAGCCTGAAGCCAAGATTATATCTGCATCTGGACATGAATTGTTTTTATGCTCAGGTAGAGCAATATGACCATGATCTCTTTGGATATCCTGTGGCTATTGGTGGGTATCGACGTCCGGACGGAACAACGCGCGGTATCGTGGCTACTTCCAGTTACGAAGCGCGGGCTTTTGGGGTGAAGACGGGCATGAGTGCTTTTGAGGCTGATCAATTGTGCCCGGAGATTATCTTTTTTCAGGTGAACTATCAGAAGTACAAGCTGATCTCCCGTGATCTGGATGAAGTGCTACAGAACTTTGCGCCGGATGTAGAACCATACTCCCTTGATGAATATTTCCTGGATATCACACATATGCTGGAATACCCGGAAGAAACCATTGCAGACTTTTGTAAGAGTCTTAAACGGGCTATATGGAATAAAGTAAGACTTAAATGCTCTGTAGGTGTTTCCTACAGTAAAGTGTATGCAAAACTAGCATCAGACATGCAGAAGCCTGATGGAATGACTTTGATACTCAATGAAAAGGACGCTGCTGAAAGAATCTGGCCTTTACCCATTAATGAAGTGATTGGAATAGGAGGCAGGCGCTACGCCCGGCTAACAAGTCGTGGCTTGTATACGATCGAAGACGCTATTGAGCGAGGGTCAGTGCCTTTCCAGAAAGCCTTTGGAGAGTACATGGGGAAGATGCTCTGGACGTCTGTTACCGGACAGGATAAAGGTCTTGTTCAGGATAACCGAAATCACATCCCTAAAGAAGTAGGGTACGGGCATACTTTTCCTGATCAAACCTGGGACCCGCTGGAAATACGTGCAGAGGTCGCTAAAGGTATCATTTCAGTCTGCTATCGTATGCGGGCTTATAAAAAAAAATCTAAGACATTTACTATAGGTATTGTGCCACAAGCACTTAAGCATCCAGGTTTTTGGTTTAAAATAACTACCGAAGGCCATACTAATATTGATGATTATGTACTTGAAAATGCTATGCCGAGCGCTAATAGTGTGATCAAACATGCCCTTCAGAACAAGTTATCGATACGTGCGGTTAGGGTTTATACCAGAGATATGATGATAGACAATCAATTCGAGCTATTCTTTGCTGAAGACCAGCGAAAGCGCAATCTATTGTTGGCTATGGATACGTTGAACAATACGATGGGGCCGGGAACCGTGCACAAAGGCATTCTTCATGAAAGAGTGAAGGGACACACGCACTTCCTTGAGAGGACCATTGTATAACCAAAAAAGGTCATCCTGAAGTAATGAAGAACCTTATCAATTTCAGGCAAGACCCTTCGCCAAGCTCAGAATGACTACTGGTGAGTGAGTGCTAATATATTATAGCACATATCTTTTACATATGAATGACATTGCGTATTATCAGGCATGAAGAAGTTCGTCCTTAAGCGTGATGCCCCAAACATGCGGCCAGAAGATTACATCATCAAGTATGATGATTTACTCAACAAGCAGCAATTAGAAGCAGTATATCACGAATATGGAGCCTCTTTGGTTGTTGCAGGAGCTGGTACAGGTAAAACGCGCACATTAATATATAGGTTAGCTCGACTGGTTGAGTCAGGCGTTAAACCTTCAGAGATTTTACTTCTAACCTTTACAAGACGAGCTGCTCAGGAAATGCTTAATCGAGCCAGTAGTATTCTTGATGAGCGTTGTAAGCAGGTAAAAGGAGGAACTTTCCACTACTACTGCAGTCAGATTCTTCATCGACATGCAGAGGTAATAGGTTACCCAAATAACTTCACCATCATTGATGCATCAGATGCCCTGGATGTGATTCAGTACGTCCGATCACAGATGAGTATTGAAAAGGACAAGAAACGTTTTCCGAATAAACAGACGCTCCGGTCAATTATCAGTACTGTGAAAAACAAACATCTCGACATAAGGGTAGTGATTCAAGACCAATATCCACAGTTTATAAATGAAGTTGAGAATATAGAAAAGCTTGGTATTACCTATGAAGACTATAAGGCTAAAAACTATGTAATGGATTTTGATGATCTGCTTATCAAAACAAAGCAACTCCTGGAACAGAATGAAGAAGTCAGGTTAAAGGTGGCTTCAGGCCATAGACATGTAATGGTAGACGAGTTTCAGGATACGAATAAGCTGCAGGCCGATCTTACTGAGTTATTTTCATCCGTACACAAGAATGTTATGGTTGTAGGAGATGATGCGCAGAGTATCTATTCATTCAGAGGGGCGGATCATAGGAATATATTGGAGTTCCCAAAGCGCCATGATGGATGTAAGATTATCAAGCTGGAAGAAAACTATAGGTCAACACAACGAATTCTAAACGTAGCAAATGTTCTCCTTGATCAGGCGTCGTATAAATTTGATAAAGAACTGTTTACTTCAAAAGATCCCGGAGAATTTCCAGCCTTAGTGAAAGCGAATACTGAGAATGATCAGTCGAGATTTATCACTCAGATGGTTCTAAATCTACGTGAAAGTGGGTATGAACTGAATGAAATGGCTGTTTTATTTAGAAATGGGAGGGATTCATTCGATTTAGAAATTGAATTGAACAGAAAAAACATTCCATTTGTGAAGTATGGAGGACAAAAATTCACAGAAGCAGCTCATATCAAAGATGTGATAGCACATGTAAGAGTTCTGGTAAACCCAATGGATACTTTGGCCTGGAATCGTGTCTTGTTATTAATGGAGGGTATTGGTCCCAAAACTGCAGAAGACCTTTTTGAATGGATACGACTGTCTAAAACGCCCTATAAGTTCAATGCATCCGAGCATGTAAATGAAAGATATAAGAAACAGTTGGATGCTTTATCAAAGCTTTTGCAAAAGCTCACAAACAGCGAGTTTTCAGTTTCAGAGATTATCGAAATGCTCGTTGATTATTATAAAAGCTTCTGTGAAAAACGATATGATGATTATCCGAAAAGACTAAAAGATCTGGAAGCTTTTGTTGGTGTAGCTGCAAAGTACAGTACCATGTCACAACTACTTGAAGATTTGTCACTAAACCCTATAGAGGCAACTATTATAGATGTTGAGCAACGATTGAAAGATGAAGTTCCATTAGTATTAAGTACAATTCATTCAGCTAAGGGTTTAGAGTGGAAACATGTTTTTATTATTCAAGCCCTAGATGGTGTTATACCATCATCATTTTCGGTTGAAGATGAAATGCTTCTGGATGAAGAGCTAAGGCTCATGTATGTAGCTACAACTCGGGCTCAAGAGCAGATATACTATTCTTATCCAATAGTAGCACAGAGTAGTTATGGCGATTACTTCACTAAATTATCCCGATTTTTGGAGCCATTAGGTGAGCAATTTATTGAACCATGGCTTCTTGAAGAATCGTCAGAGCCAAATCAATTAGAATCAGGAGACCATCCTTATTTAGAGAGCTAGTTATTCTCTTTTTGCATGAACTTATATTGCTTATACATGTCTGACCAAAGCCAAATTATTGGATAAATTGGTATTAGTATGGCAATAATCACTTGAGTTCTGTTATTCTTAACCCGTCCACCGTCTTCAGGAAGTGCAATTCCAGCAACTCCAGCCATCCAGAAAACAAATAAAAGGAACATCAGAGCAGATATTCCAAGTGCGCCTAAGAATCCGAAATTATCGTAAAAAGTTTGAAGCATTTATTCACCTATTTGATCAGCATAATATGTATTTTTGGCGATTCACAAAATCAGAATTCATTACATGCTTCCAGTTGTTTCCATAGTGGGAAGGCCGAATGTCGGCAAATCTACCATATTCAATCGTTTGATCGGTGCGCGAAAGGCGATCGTTCATGATCAGTATGGAGTTACTAGAGATCGCCATTATGGTGAATCCAATTGGAATGGTATGGATTTTACCGTTATCGATACTGGGGGATACCTCCCAGATGATACCGATGTCATGGTTGTTGGTATACGAGAACAAGTTCACTTGGCTATTGAAGAATCAGATGTGATTCTTTTTGTTGTGGATGTTGAAACAGGTGTAATTGACTTGGATCGATCTGTTGCAAATATTCTTCGTCAGCAGGACAAACCTGTCCTTATTGTAGCTAACAAAGCAGATAATGAAGAAAGGCGATTAAATGCGACTGAATTTTATGAGCTAGGGTTTGAAGAACTATTTCCAATATCTGGAATCAGTGGAACCGGAACAGGGGAGTTATTGGATAAAGTAGTGGAATTTCTTCCTGAAGTAGAGGAGGAAGAGGAATCAGATATCCCTAGATTAGCTTTCATAGGTAGACCAAACGTGGGTAAAAGTAGTTTAGTAAATGCCTTGCTGGATGATGAAAGATGTATTGTTACTGATATCGCCGGAACTACAAGAGACTCAATAGATACTCATCTGAATTACGGTGGCAAAGAATATATTCTAGTTGATACTGCCGGACTTAGAAGAAGGACTAAGGTCAAAGAAAACATTGAGTTTTATAGCACAATAAGAACAGAAAGAGCCATACGGGAATGCGATGTTGCGGTTTTAATCCTAGACGCTACTAGAGGTTTTGAAGATCAGGATAAGAGGGTTCTTAGAGAAGCTGAAAAATTCAATAAAGCATTGATTATTGTTCTAAATAAATGGGACCTAATACAGGATAAAGACACAAATACACTGAAAGAGTATACCACAGAAATACTCGAGTCAATTCCTTTAATGAATTATATCCCAGTCCTTTCTATATCAGCAGTGAACAAAAAGCGAATACATAAAGTTATAGAACTAGCAGATGAAGTAATTGAGGAAAGAAAGAAAGTTATAAGCACATCCGAGCTTAATGATTTTCTCGACATGACTCTAAGAGAACGAGCTTTACCAATGAAAAGGGGTAGACAGCTAAGAATTCAATATGTAACCCAAGTAAAATCGAATCCACCTGTCTTTAAATTCTTTATGAATAGCCCTCATGATTTACCAGTAAATTACCGTAGATTCATCGAAAACAGGGTTAGAAAACACTTCTCATTCAAAGGAGTACCCATAACTATGATTTTCAGGCAAAAATGATGAAATAAAAGGTAATTTCTTTTGATGAAAATCAGCTAAAGAATTATTTTCCCATGCCTTTAATTTCTTTGAATGCTTAATACTTAATATGGCACAGAATTTAGAACAACCTATTCTTAACGCACTAAACAAAAATTATAAGAACGAAAGAAAACTTTCATTCTTAGAGCGCATTTATCTGCCTGAAATATTCAAGGGGCTATGGTATACATTTAAGCAAATGTTTAAGCCAAAGTTCACAATGAATTATCCTGAAGAGAAATGGGATCCACCTGCAATATTCAGAGGGAGACCTGTGCTTGTTGAGGATAATGGGAAAGAACGTTGTGTTGCCTGTGGTCTATGTGCAAGAGCCTGCCCACCATTAGCGATTAGTATGCAAGCAGCAGAGACTGAGGATGAAAAGGAGAGGTTCCCCTCATTTTTCGAAATCAATATGTTACGATGTATTTATTGTGGCTATTGCGAGGAAGTATGTCCTGAAGAGGCTATAGTAATGAGTAAAGACTACGACATCGTATTTGAGGCCCGTGAAGAGGCTATATATGATAAAGAGCGATTATTAGTCCCAAAAGAAGATTTAAAAGAACGTCTAGACTATCTAAGATCATATAAAAACAATCAGTTCGGTAAGTTCTGGGATTTCCAGGAAGAGAATAATATACATTCAGTACGAGATAGAGATCGTGAATGGAATCATGGGCTTTCTATTGTAGAAATGGTAGAAATGCAAAAAAAGAATGATGCTGCTGAGGCATCATCAACCTGGAAGTAACGTTTATGTCAATTGACATTAATCAGGATTCCCTTGATAAATTAATTGATGACGTTCGGTATCTGCAGGATGAAGCAGAGGCGCTAAAATATGTCATTGATTCTGTTCCTTATGATCGTGAAACCCCTTCAGGAACGTCAATAGTTGAAAGACTACTCTTTTTAGATCATACACAACAGAATTATTATAGACCGATTATCGAAGAAGTATTTAAATCACCAAGGCCGATTAATTTAAATGCCATAAAATCAGCTGAAGATTCGTTTACTCTTGACGAGGAGAAAGCAAAAGATATTCAAAAGGTTTTATATAAAATTGCAAAACACAGAGTAGCTATTTTAAGTGTTATTGAGAAAATTCCTGTAATTGAATGGGAGAGAGAGCTTAAGGATGGTTCTCTTAGCATAAATTTGTTTGATTTCGTAGAGAGAATGGTGAATGGGGAGAGAAAGATTCTAAAAAATATTGCTGATTTAATCCTTACATATCAAAAGGATGCAGAACAGCAAAGAGAAATTAATAGTAGGGGAAAAGCCCGACTCTAGCATCATGTTGCTTGAAACCTGGTTAACAATACTTGTATTTGGAAGTGCGATACTTTCATCATTTTACTTTCTGTATAAATCGATTGTGGATAGTAGTGCAATGTATTTTGTTTATTGGTTTGGGTTAACTGCACTTTCTGTCTCTAGATTTCTATACTTTTTTAAAGACCGTATAGTCAATTATCAATTTATATCAGATTATGTAGCTATTGTTGGTTTGTGCTTTGTACTGGTAGGCTTATTTATCCTCATAAGAGACTCAAAGCCCTCATTCGCTCGCTTTCCATCTGTCTTCACATTATTACCGGTTCTTGTTATACCTTTTTTTCCTTTGCTATCTGATAAATCAGTTCTAAGAGATCTGATTAATATTATTTTGCAAGGTGGTGGATTAGTAGTGGCTATCCTTATGGTATTTATAAACCAAGTAAAAAGAACAAACTACGGTTATTTAGTTGGAGGAGTGACCCTCCTAATTGCATCTTATATTTTAAAATGGATATTTGAGCTGGAAGATGATTACAGTTGGATTTGGCAAGTTTTACTATCAATGGGAATTATTGTATCCAGCTATGGATTTCAGAAGTTAACACAATCAAATAAAACAGAAACGATTACCTGATTATGCTGAATATAGGAGACAAAGCCCCGGATTTTACTTTACAAACCTCAGAATTAGATAAAATAACTTTATCTACATTTGAAGGAGATAAAAACGTATTACTATTATTTTTCCCACTAGCATTTAGTGGTGTTTGTACAGATGAAATGTGTGGTGTAAGAGATAACATGAAGATTTATGATTCACTGAATGCAAAAGTAATTGGCGTCAGTGTAGATAGCGCATTTTCACTAAGAGAGTTTAAAAAGACGCAGAACCTAAATTTTACATTAGCTAGTGACTTCAATAAAGAAACAGCTAAAGCTTATGATACTTTATATGATGAGTTTTTTGGAAATAGAGGTGTAGCAAAAAGAAGTGCATTCGTTATAGATAGGGAAGGAATCATTAAGTACGCTGCAGTATCAGATGATGCATCTGTAATACCTGACTTTACAAGCATATCTAAGGTATTGGAAGAATTAGGGTAGTATTTAATAACCACAATATTTGTGGTTGTATTGATAACTTTACATAATATATATTATAAGACAATTATATCCCGTATAGCCCTGATTAATCATATTTAA
>CBFHVG010000007.1:0-34605 GCA_965659005.1 uncultured Balneolaceae bacterium | reverse complement strand
GGCGGATTACAGGTACTGCTAACAACCGGCGTTGTTGTTGGTATTCTTGCCCTGTTCGGCATTGATACCAAAGTAGCTATCTATACAGGCTTTTTAGTAGCATTGAGTTCCACAGCCATTGTTCTTGGATTATTAAGTCAGAGAGGAGAACTGTTCTTGCCATTTCTTCTTAATACTCACGATAAAATTTAAAAGATATAATTATCAAAATAGTTATCTCTATCTACCTCTGAATTAAAAATCATTTTGTCAATAATTACTTGATTATTATTTGATTCATTCTTTTCTAAAAACCTTACATGTTTCTCACAAGATGGGCCAAATAAACTCTTGAACATGAAGTTTATTGTTACATATACTCAGATTCAGTAAGAAAAGAATTTTATTATGGCGAATCTGAAGATTGGGTCTATAAACAACTGGAATAATTAATCCCTAAGTATGAGATATGGATTAGTTATTGTAAGTAATAGTGGAACATATTCAATTAGATCTCAGTCAAAGGTAAATGTAATTCACTATGAAAGTGTTTATCAAATAGTTAAAGTCGTTTTCAGTAGTGATAATTCAATAGTAAGCGCTTCCGTGACTTATTTCTTCACATAAAAATATATCAACGTCATCGACATCAACCTCAATTCCTTCTCCTACTACTTCATTTAATTTTTTCTACGAAAGAAATTAAATCATTCGTGTTTTTAACGTAATGTGTTGAGATTATTTTACCGTAATAATTATTTTCATTTGGAACTAAAATATCTATACATGGAACACCTTCATCATCACCGGTAAATCTTAACATCATGTCATTTAATTTAACGTCTATACTTTCTATAGATAATTCATATTCAGAATCTATACTTAAAACTTCAATACCATTTTTTTCTAGTAAATCTCTTATTTCATCTTCCATTTTTTGAACAATTGGATCTGGTAGGCCATCCTCAATAAGTCTTTCATCCAATTCATAATTATCTTCAAAAAACATCATTATAAAGTCCATTTTTCTCATTTTTTAGTTTAAGACTGAAATTTGCTTCTTTAGCTCGTCAGATATTTATCATTAATATTCAAAGATTACTTTTCCTTCGTGAGTTACAATCAAGACATCTACAGAGTTACCTGAACCATTTGGATTCTGTGTAGAAATAAATTGATCATAATCACTTGAATCATCCAAATCACACATTTTTACGTACCATCAATATCTCATTCCCATATTAATTTGTTTCCAACATAAACAATTATAACATTATTTTATTAATGTCAACCTTTAGGCTTACCAAAACGAGAAAAATTACCCAACCCAAGTAGTATTCTTTTATTCATACTACGCTCTGTCCACCGAAGTTGCTTTCACCTCAAATCCACCCATCTTACGGTATTCTTCGTTTGGAACTCCAACATCCAACCAAAACTGTCCATACTTTTCAGCGGTATTGGAATATTCACTCATCTCACCTTCCATCCACACATAATAATACGCGAGGTCTTCACCTAAGATTTGTTGGTTGATTTCGTTTTCGGAAAACTCTTCGTTCTCCCATACATTATCCTCAAAATAACGTTGACTCTTCCATCACATCAGCAGCAGGTATTAAACTTACAAAGGAATGGAAACAGTATTCCGTTGATCTGACCGGCAAAGATATGAGCCAGATTAAGACCGGCTTTGTCTGGAGTGTGTACAGCCAGGGATTACCTGTTACTTTTTACCTCGATGATATTCAGTTTGAGTAAAATCCAATTTATAAACTATGAGAACACTAACTCTATTCTTCTTTCTAATTATATCCAATTCCATTTACGGCTGGCAATCAGACCATCACCAGATTATACCAGCACCTGTTTCAGTGGAATTCACTAATGAAGAATTTCATATAAATAATGATCTGGCTATTTATGTAAATGATCCATCTTTAAAAGAAGTTGCATCCTATTTGAATGATTTGCTTTTCAGCAGTAACTGGATGGGCTATGAAATCATAGAAACTTCAGTAGAAGCAGATTCCTCATATATTTTCCTCGAAATTGGATCTAACCTGAATCATGACCATGATGAAGCTTATTCACTATCGGTTAATAAAGAAAGAATTCATATTTCAGCAAGATCAACCCAAGGGATTTTCTATGGTATTCAAACACTGCGACAACTATTACCTACTGAAATTGAATTCACTGATCCATCACTAGTTCCCAGGAACACTGATTGGATAGTACCTGCTGTTGAAATTTACGATTTCCCTCGTTTCGAATACCGGGGCATGCACCTGGATGTAGCCCGGCACTTCTTCCCTGTCGAGTTCGTGAAAAAGTATATCGACCTGTTAGCCATCTACAAATACAATCGATTCCACTGGCATCTAACTGAAGACCAGGGGTGGCGCATTGAAATCAAGAAGTATCCAAAACTAACTGAAATTGGTGCATGGCGCGATTCCACATTGATTGGTAATTATGGATCAGGACTTTATGATGATATCCGACATGGTGGCTTTTACACTCAGGATGAAATCCGTGAAATAGTTGCTTATGCTCAAGAGCGTTCTATCACTATAATTCCTGAAATCGAAATGCCCGGACATTCCAGCGCAGCCCTTGCGGCCTATCCTGAATTCGGATGTTTTGATAAGGAATATCATGTAGCATCGACATGGGGTGTGTTTTTCGATATATACTGCCCATCCGAAGCGACCTTTGGTTTCCTTGAAGATGTACTGGATGAAGTGATGGAGCTATTTCCAAGTGAATACATCCATATTGGAGGCGATGAAGCTCCAAAGAAACAGTGGGAAGAAAGTCCAATTGCCCAGGATGTGATAAAGCGAGAGGGTTTGGAAGATGAACACGAACTTCAGAGTTATTTTATTGGTCGAATCGAAGCTTATCTAAATGATCACGGCCGACAAATCATCGGCTGGGATGAAATCATGGAAGGTGGCCTGGCCCCTAAAGCAACAGTGATGAGCTGGAGAGGGGAAGCCGGCGGTATTGAAGCTGCTAAAATGCAGCACGATGTAATCATGACTCCAAATGGAACAAACTATTTTGATCACTATCAGGCAGACAGAGAGAAAGAGCCCATCGCCATTGGTGGCTTTACCCCTTTGGAAGATGTTTACCATTATGAGCCCGTACCTGATACTCTGACAAAAGATGAAGCAAAATATATTCTGGGAGCTCAGGGAAATGTTTGGACGGAATACATGCATACAGGATCAAAGGTTGAGTACATGGCTTTTCCCAGAGTGATCGCACTATCCGAGGTATTGTGGTCATCAAAAGAGGATAAAAATTGGGAAGATTTTTTGAATCGCCTTCAGCATAATTTTGATCGTCTAGATATTCTGAACGTAAACTACGCGAAGCATTTCAGGAAATAGCGCTTTTCTAGGTTTAAAAGACTTCATTCAGATTTCACAATCGCTGGCTATACAATAATGTCCCAAAGTTCTACCAATAAAATAGGGGAGCATTATGAAGCCTACAATCAAAACCATGGACGGCAATCCTCTTCGGACGAGTTGATGCTGATATGGCTATAACCGGAGGCGTTCATACCGGACGCGATGTGGTTAAAGGATTACTGGCCGGTGCCCGGGTTACCATGATGGCTGCTGAACTTTTAAAACATGGGATCAATCGTATTCAGGGAGTTGAAAAGGAACTCATTGAATGGATGGAGGAACATGAATATGATTCAGTCGAACAAATGCAGGGCGCAATGAGTCAGAAAAATATCAAAGATCCTACTGCCTTCGAAAGAGCTAATTACATGAAAGTACTGAAATCAGTAAAGCAGGATCCGACAGGTACACTTTGGTGGTAATGGGGACTTTTTGATAGTTCCGAAGGTATACCTTCGGAACCATCTAAAGAGATTTGCTCGGTAGCAAGCAACCTTCCTTAGTTTAACCATGCAATGGAACCATTTAGCAAAGTGGCAAATGAAACCCATAGCATATATGGAATCTGGAGGAATGCTGTTGCTGGTTTAATTCGATAAAAGAGCATCGAAAAGTATCCAATGAAACCGAGCAGTATGAGGATCTCAACGAAAGCTATGAGTGGTTGCTGAAGCCCAAAAAACAGAATAGACCACATGAAGTTCAGGAATAAGTGGACTCCAAAAACGATAAGTGCCCTTTTAACCTCTTTCCTCTCAATACCCTGATGCCAGATAATCCCTGCCGAAATACCCATAAGAGTATACAAGGTCGTCCACACTGGGCCAAAAATCCAGTTTGGAGGATTAAAGACCGGCTTATTCAAGTCGATATACCAGGTGCTGATAGAGCCGGATGTCAGGTAACCTGAAAGGCCACCAACAACCACGCAGACTATAACTGAAATGACAATTTTTAAATACTTTGACCTCAACATTGATATAAATCTAGCACATCCCTTTTTGGAAACAAAAAAACCCATCCAGAATGAATCGAGATGGGTTAAAATAAGTGGGCCCAGAGGGACTTGAACCCCCGACCAATCGATTATGAGTCGACTGCTCTAACCAACTGAGCTATGGGCCCTTTTTCGAAGGGCATGAAGTTACGCTAATCCTTAAATCTTATCAATCATATTTAGTTATTGGTTAATTGTAAATAGTAATTCTTAATAAGTGAACTGAATTAACCTAAAAATGCGTTTACCCAAATAACTAACAATCAATTACTAAGACTCTATTGAAAACCGCTGTAAAGCCTCTACTAGCATTAGCTATTATTTTCTCCTTATCAACGTTCATAAACGCCCAAAATGACCGCGGACGAGAACTATTCGAAGAAGTGGATACCAGACGCAATCAGATTGCTTATGAAACTACTTCCATGAAAATGGTGATATTCGATGCCAAGGGTAGAACACGTACCCGTGAAATCACTTCCTATAATTTCACAGAAGGCGATATCGAGAGAAGCCTTCTTTTCTTTGAAAAACCGGGGAATGTAGCCGGAACAGGTTTCCTTACCCTTACTGAAGGTAAAGATGAGGTTCAGAAGTTATACCTGCCTGCCCTGGGTAAAATCCAGACTATTACAGCTTCTCAAAAAGGTGATCGCTTCATGGGTTCTGATTTCACCTATGAAGACCTGGGCGATCAAAACCCTGATGATTTCGAATTTGAGCTAGTTTCAGAAGAAGGTAATATGGCAACCATTCGTGCTACTAAAAGTGAAGAAAGTAAATACGCTTACCAGATATTCTATGTAAATACGGATACTTATATCCTGGAGAAGGCAGAGTATTTCAATGATCGTGATGATATGATTAAGAGATTAGAAGCATCCGATCATATCGAGGTTGAAGATGGTATCTGGAGGTCGAACAACATGATTATGTTCGACCTGAAGTCCGGTCGTAAAACCGAACTTTCATGGTCGAACCGTAAAATCAATGAAGAAATACCAAGCTGGCGCTTTACTGAGCGTGCTCTTCTTCGTGGTTCTCGTTAGTCACTTGGTTATGCATAGATTCCGGTTTAATCGTTAAGACCGGAATTTCAGTATGCTGAACCACCTGCCCTGCAGTTGATCCCAGGAATAGTTTTGCTAAACCGGTTCTACCGTGTGTAGTCATCACAAGGAGATCAGCATTTTCGTTAGCATATTCAGTGATTTCGAAGTGGGCAGATATTCCTTGAACAACAGCTGTTGTGACAGGAATAGTGTAGGAATCAGTGCCATCGCTCCATACCAGATGATCCTCGAATTTCACACCTGTTCTTTTGAGGAATAAATTTAGATTCTCGTGCTCAGCAAAATAAGAATCCATTCTATTCATTAGTGTTCCATATGCCGCATCAGTGGTTGTATACGGACCTGCAAAAGCTACTCCATCTATATCTGATGCGTACATCTCAACAGTGTGGAAGAAGGTCATTTTTGCTCCAAAGTATCGCGCTAATTCAAAGGCGATTGGAATGGCGCTGAATGAAAGATCTGATAGATCAACAGGTACCATAATATTTGTGAATCCTGTTTCATGTGCAGACTGATCAACTGTTAATACAGGAACTTTAGAATGTCTGATAACTTTTTCAGCTATACCGCCTCGTAGAAAATCAGATTCATGAGCACCTTTATTACTCATTAGAATCAGGTCATAGTCTCCTCGATTAGCATAATCGCAGACGGCTTGCCATATTTTGCGATCAACACATGCATGCATATGTCCTCTGTATTCGCGACGGATATGCTCACTTGCAATACGTTCGAGTTCATCGTGGGCTTCACTCATCACCTTTGGATATACGTCACTATCCATATCCAGTGGAAGTCCAAGTTTCTCGAAGCTGTCAACAAAATACTTACCAAATGGCACAACATGGATCAAGTCAATGCAGCTACCATAATGATCGATGAAGTGATTGGCAAATTTCAAAGCAGCAAGCGAATTCTCCGAAAAGTCGGTAGGAACAAGTACTTTTTTGATTTTCATGATGCACCTCCTGGTTTAATTCAGAGTTGGATGCATTTAGAAGATGATCAAATTTCGTAAATATTTTATGAATTTACTTTTTCTTCCGAAGCTGCTCTATACCCATAACCAAAAAGGTTCCAATAAAGATGGCTACAAATCCTTCGCTCACAGGGATTGTGCTCCCTTCCACTTGAGAAGGGTCATTTTTTGTTATATAAGGTATAAACGGATCTGATTTAATGAGCTTTTTCTTTACCGTTTGAACCTCAACCATTTTGGGTTCATTTTCCTGGGCATCTTCATTAAGAATCGCTCCCAGTCGTTCAAATTCAGGCAAGTTCTCATTTCCGCCATTTGTAAGTAGCTCCTGAACTCTTTCATCGGAATAGCTTAAAACTTCTGTTTCTCTCACTTGTTCAACAAAACTGCGGTTTTGAAATGGCCAGATAACAAATAGCGACCCAATAAGGAAACCAATTAAGATGCCAAGGGTTTTAGAATGATATCTATTTAGTAACCAGGATAAGAAACGAGAGAACGCTGCCAGACCAACTAAGGCTCCAAGGATAAATGGAAGTAATGTCAGAATACCATCTAAAGTTTCAGAAGTCCCAAGTTTACCAATCTGACTTAGAACAAACTCATACTTCCTTAGAATCAATAGAATGTATGAACCAGAAATTCCTGGTAATACCATAGCACAAATCGCAACCATACCACTCATAAATATAAAAATCGGGTGTTCAGGGGTGTCTGTTGGCACCAGGTTCACAATCCAAAACCCAATTCCAGCCCCAATTACAGTGAACAGCAATTCTATCCAGGTATGCTTTTCAAGCGTCTTGTAGAGGATATAGATTGAACCTAAAATGAGCCCAAAAAACAATCCATAAACAATTTCTGGGTTTGTGAACATGTAAACCTGAAGAGGCACTACCTTTGTAAAGAAAAAGATAGCTGTAAAAATACCTGCCATTAAAAAAATCAGGAAACGATAATGAATCTGTTCTATGGCATCTTTTAACCTGAAGGTGAAGACATACTTTAAAAATTTAACGTTTACACTTTTGATGGCATTGATAAAACGTTCATAGATCTCGAGAATCAAAGCCATTGTTCCTCCGCTAACACCAGGTACAATGTCAGCAGAGCCCATAATAAAGCCTTTCAGAAAAAGAATAGGCCATTCCCCATTCTTAGTAGTGTCTCTTTGATTCGATCCCAGATTTTCCAATTTCTCAGATACTATGATTTAGATTAACCGCCCCAGCCTTTTTCTCCGATCAGCGGGACAAATTTAAAGTTATCAAATTCTTCCTGCTTAAATTCATCATCAGACACTCGGGTAATTCTTAACATGGTCTGCTTTTTATTATCCCCAACTGGGATTACCAGACGACCACCAACATTTAATTGCTGAACAAGATCATCCGGAACAACTGGTGCACCAGCTGTAACAATAATACCATCGTATGGTGCATAAGCAGTCCATCCTAAAGTACCATCGCCCTGTTTAAGCATCGCTTTATACCCATTCTTTCTAAGTGCTTCTTTAGCGCGTTCATAAAGTTTCTGATGTCGCTCAACACTGTAAAGCTTAGCGCCCAGTTCACATAATACCATAGCCTGATATCCTGAACCGGTTCCTATCTCAAGAATTTTCTCGCCTTTTTTTACAGCCAGCATTTCAGATTGAGCTGCTACTGTATAGGGTTGCGATATGGTCTGGCCCAGACCAATTGGAAGTGCTGTATCTTCGTAAGCACGATTATGCAAAGCAGTGACTATAAGACTGTGTCTTGGAATTTTACCAATAGCCTCCAGAACCTGGGGGTCTTTAATGCCCTTTGCTCTGATCTCTTCAACAAGTTTTGCCCGTCTTCGGCTAAATAATCGGTCTTCCAAATATATTCCTGCTCTTCAATTAACAGCTAATAATATATGAAATGATGCAGAGATGTTTGGTTGCTAAATACATAACATTTACTTGATTAGAATATGAGTTCCTAAAGCCCTAATTTTGCCCATTATCAATAAAATTTTTAGATCCTATCATGAGCATTAAATTTGGTACAGATGGCTGGAGAGCTATCATCGGAAAAGATTACACTTTTGATAACCTGAGCATTGTTACTCAAGCAACTGCGCGCTGGATTATTGAAGAAAAAATTTCTGAAAATGGAGTAGTAATAGGCCATGATGCCCGATTTCTTGGGCGTGAGTTCTCAGAGCACGTTGCTTCTATTTTTGCAGCAATGGACGTACCTGTTCGTTTTGCTGATGCTATTTGTCCAACACCTGCTGTCTCATGGGCAGCGCTCGAATACGATGCAGTTGGTATAGTGATCACTGCCAGCCATAATCCACCTGCTTATAATGGGTTTAAAATTAAAGCTCCATTTGGTGGTCCGGCAACACCTGCACAGATTGCATCCGTTGAAAGCAGATATGACCAATTCGATGAGAATCTTAAAGTAGGTTCTTTTGAAACCTACAAACATGAGGGTCTAATACGCGAAATTAACCTGACTGATCAATTTATTGATGTACTTGCTGAGCGCATCGATATTAAAGCTCTGAATGACAGTGGAATTAAAATTGCTCACGATTCAATGTATGGTGCCGGTCAGGGAGTAATTAAGAGACTATTACCAGAGCAAACTCTCGAGTTACATTCTGAATTTAACCCGGGTTTCCATGGTCAGGCCCCTGAACCAATTGAGAAAAATCTAAAAGAACTCTCCGAATTTATTACTGATCATGGTTGTGCTATCGGCCTTGCCAATGATGGTGATGCAGATCGTATTGGTATGTATGATGAAAATGGGGACTTTGTTGATTCTCATAAAATCCTTTCGCTTCTGGTGAAATATCAAAGTCAGGAAAAAGGTATGAGTGGTTCCATTATCAAAACTTTCTCAACTACTAACATGCTGAATAAGCAAGCTGAGAAATATGGACTTGAGATTGACACCACCCCAATTGGCTTCAAATACGTAGCTGAAAAGATCATAACAGGAGATGTACTTGTTGGTGGTGAAGAATCAGGTGGACTAGCCGTGAAAGGACATATTCCTGAAAGAGATGGGATTTACATTGGCTTACTGATAGCTGAAATGATGGTGAAATCCGGAAAACCTCTATCAAAACTTGTTCAAGACCTTTTTGATGAATTTGGACCACACTATCAGTACAGAAACGACCTTCATACTTCAGATGCCAAAAAGAACGCTATGATGGAGTACTGCAGAAATAAAGACTTCACTTCAATTGCAGGAAAAAATGTAGTTGAATGGCAGTTTACTGATGGTATTAAACATATTATGGAAGATGGATCATGGTTACTCGTTCGTCCGTCGGGAACAGAACCTGTTTTACGAATCTATTCTGAGGCAGATAATATGGAACAGGCAAAGGCTCTTGTAGAATCAGCTTCGGCTAAAGTGGATACGTTCTGATTTTAAATTTAGAACCATTCTTTCATATTAATTCCTGATTTTCAGTGATGATTACTGAATGGCTTGACATACCTGTTGTACAAGTATTTCTATATGCTCTAATAACAGCAGTAGCAACAGGATTGGGTGCACTCCCTTTTTTCTTCATTAAGAATGTTTCTGAATCATTCCTGGGGAAATCTAACGCCGTGGCAGCCGGACTTATGCTTGCGGCATCTTACAGCTTAATCTTTGAAGGATATCAGGAAAACCCCTGGTTTACTCTCATTGGTATGATTGCAGGTGTTGTTTTAGTCATTCTAGCCAATGAAGGCCTCGCTAAGAGTAACAAAGATATTGATGTCACTGAACTATCAGGCAAGAACAGGGTCAATATTCTACTCTTCCTTGGCATCATGACAGTGCACTCTTTTGCGGAAGGTGTTTCGGTGGGTGTTTCTTTTGCAGATACCTTTCAATTCGGAATATTTATAACCATTGCCATAGCTGTTCATAATATTCCTGAAGGCCTTGCTATCTCATTGGTAATGGTTCCAAAAGGTACTTCTCCTTTAAAAGCTGCGGGTTGGAGTATTTTTTCAAGTTTACCTCAGCCACTTATGGCTGTTCCTGCATTTCTATTCGTAAGCACTTTCAGAGAATACTTACCCATCGGTCTCGGTTTTGCTGCCGGTGCAATGATATGGATGGTATTTGCTGAATTACTACCAGAAGCCCTTGAAAAATGCGAGCCCCATAAAATCGGTCTTTGGGTTACCATCGCCATCATTGCAATGAGTGCTTTCCAGATTCTAATAGGTGAATAGATCGAATGTTATATAAACGTGATTCTAATTTCCTGAATCTTCACTAACTACTTTTTAAAAGATTATGAAAATTCGCTCAGTAACACTGACTCTGCTCTTTACCCTGCTTTCCTTGTCTTTAATAGCACAAGAGGTCAAAGATGATCCAACTAAAGTTAGTCCTGTACTCATTGGATCGACCATTCCTGATGTATCTGTAAAAACTGTTACCGGTGAAAATGCATCACTCAGAGATCTTGTTGCTACCAAACCCACAGTTCTGATCTTTTACAGAGGTGGTTGGTGTCCGTACTGCAACAGACATATGGCAGAAATAAACAATATTGAAAAAGACCTCGAAGCTGAAGGGTATCAACTACTCGCTATCAGTCCGGACAGACCTGAAAAATTACAAGAAAGCATTTCGAAAAATGAATTGGGCTACACTTTGCTAAGCGATAGTCCGGCAAATGCTATCAAAGCTTTCGGTTTGGCATTTCGAGTAGATGATGCAACAGTAGCTCGTTATCTCAGAAATGGCATAGATCTGGAAAAGGATGCTGGTTTCGATCACCATATCTTACCTGTTCCTGCTGTATTTGTAATAGATCAAGCGGGTATCATCAAGTTTTCTTACGTAAACCCCGATTACAAGACTCGCATTAATTCAGAGTTACTGATTACGGCCGCAAGGGTCTATAAATAATGGTATCTTATTAGGCTATGTCTACAGCCGAAACTACATCAAAGATTGACCTCAAAGCACTCACTAAAGAAGAGTTAAAAGTCTTCTGTGAAGAAAAGAATCTACCTAAATATAGAGCAGATCAACTTTTCCAATGGCTGTATCAAAAAGGAGCATCTTCTTTTGAGGAAATGACCAATCTTCCTAAGAAACTTAGAGAAGAACTGGATGAGATCGCTTTTATTTCAACTCTGACTTTAGTGAATCAGCAAAACTCAAAAGACGGAACAATGAAATTCCTGTTTCATCTTCATGATGATCCATCTTTCAAAGTTGAAGCTGTATTGATTCCCGATTTTTATGATGATGGAGTTGCCAAACGTTTAACTATTTGTGTCTCCTCTCAAGTTGGATGCGTTTTCGGTTGCACATTTTGCGCAACGGGTAAAATGGGTTTTTTCAGGAATCTCACACATGGAGAAATTGTAGATCAGGTTCAGTATATCAACAAGATTACAGAAGAAACTTACGGCAAAAAGATTACCAATATCGTGTATATGGGAATGGGTGAACCGCTGCATAATTATTCAGCAGTAACAGAATCGTCTGCAATCATCTCTGACCCGATGAGTATTGAGCTATCACCAAAAAGGATTACAGTTTCAACCGTTGGACTGACCAAACAGATCAAGAAACTGGCTGATGAAGATCAACCCTTCAATCTTGCAATTTCACTTCATGCTCCGGATGATGAAAAGCGAGATAAGATCATGCCGATTAATGAATCCATGGATCTTGAAAAACTGAGAGAAGCTGTTCAGTATTATCATGAGAAAACGGAGCGCCCTCTGACATATGAGTACCTCCTCTTCGACAATTTCAATGACAATGTTGTGGATGCTAAGAACCTTGCTAAGATTGTAAATTGGGCGCCCTCAAAGGTGAACATCATCATGTATAACAATGTAGCAGGTGTTGAGCTCCATCGTGCAAAAGAAAAACGCCTGGATGTTTTTATGCGTGCACTTATTAAGTCAGGAGTTAGGGCTACCGTCAGACGTTCTCGTGGTGATGATATCAACGCTGGTTGTGGTCAACTGGCTATTCGTGAAAACCAGCCAAAGGGTAAAACCATAGCTAAGTAGACCCTTAGTCTATCAAATAAAAGAGCCTGTCGAAACGCGGTAATAAAAAGACATTCTCATAGCTCCACCAAACGAATGCCGCTTTTCCAACGATATGATCATGAGGGACGAATCCCCAGCTTCTTGAATCTTCTGAATTATCACGATTATCACCCATCAGGAAATAATAGTTCTGCTGAATGGTATAGGTATTGGTTTCCTCACCATTAATTGTGAATTGATCTCCCCTTCTTTCTACTGTATTTCTCTCATAACGCTCAATTATATCCTGGTAGATATGCCAGTTTTCTGAAGTCAACTCAACTTCAAGTCCCTCATACGGGACTTCGAATTTCTTCATGTTGTCGTTGTTATTGAAGCCAAGGGAAAAACTGAAATTCTGATTTCTATATCCCGGTTTAATAACATCTCTGGAGGTTGTGTACAATGCCATACTATCAACCTCTACCCAGGAAGCTATTTGCTCAGCTGCTTCATTCGTCGCATTAAGCACATAAATATTAGTATTTGGTAACACGCCCATCAACTCGCTATTTACACTGCTTACCTTCATTGGACTAAGGCGTGCATTTCCTTTTGTATAAACCTCATAGAATCTCTGAAGTCCCTCATGATCTCCTTCGAGTTCTCCGTTTCGGTATACTAATTTATCAATCACCTCAACACTATCACCTGGCAAGCCAACTGCTCTTTTGATATAGTAGGTTTTCTGTGAAATGGGTTTTACTTCAACCGGATAATTAAAAACTATGATATCATCATGTTCAACATCTTTATAACCGGGAATTCGGAACCATGGTAATTTTACTCCAGGTACACACCAATCTGTAAATGGTACACAAATACTCATTGGTGTTCTGGGACCATAAGTGAAATTAGACACAATCAAATGGTCATTAACCAGAAGGTTCCTCTCCATAGATGAAGTTGGAATCTTGTATGAGCCAAAAATGAATGTTCTCAGAATTGAAGCTGCAATGAATGCAAAAACAATAGCATCAACCCATTCTCTGAGCCAGGATTTAGCTTTTTCAGTATCCAGCTGTTTTTTTTCTTTTTGCCGCTCTTCGCGGTTACTCAGTTTATCTGTGTCCTTCTTTGCCAACTCTTTACTAGTCTATTTTCAGATGCGATGGTGCATCAATTTCTGTGGTCTTGTATTCACCATTCTTATATGAAATCTGGAACCACTTTTCTCGCTCCGGTGAATAAAAATAATCCTGGTACTCACTGGGAGCTGCATCCTCTACGAGGCGTGTTAATGTACGTTTCACTTCAGGCATTAAATCGATATAACGACTGGCACCTACGTAGACCAGTCCATCTGTGAATGGGCCATCCAGATCAAGTACCATCATGGGAATTTTATCATCAACTATGAACCAGTATTCGAACTGAATAGCTTTACCCATTCTGAATTCGTCTTCCTGAATAAGCTCTTCTACCGTTTGTGTAGGAGCACCAAAAACATCCTGAAGTCGAGCTCTGATTTGAATTGCCGGCATTCTATCCAGTTCTGTCTGATTGTATAGACCCTGACCTGTTAGCTTAAAGTCATTAAAGAATTTACGGTATTCATCACGCTCAGTGACTTCAACTTTCTTGAATTTAGGTTCTTCAAACTGAGCACTTACTGAACTTGTAAGAAGTACCATAAAGAAGAAAAAGAGTATAATTTGTCTGCTGATGATCATATTTATTTTTCGTCGCTGTCCATAGAAAGAACGACAAGGAATGCTTCCTGTGGGATTTCAACACTTCCCACCTGTTTCATTCGCTTTTTACCTTCTTTCTGCTTTTCTAATAATTTTCTTTTCCTGGTAATATCACCACCATAACATTTAGCCGTCACGTCTTTTCTCAAGGCGCGTACAGTATCTCGTGATATAACTCGGTTACCGATAGCTGCCTGAACTGCTACCTCGTATTGTTGTCGCGGGATTAGTTCTTTTAACTTAGCACAAACTTTTCTTCCCTGATAAAACGCTTTATCTCTGTGGGTAATACTTGAAAGTGCATCGACCTGATCACCGTTCAATAATATATCCAAACGCACCAGATCGCCTTTTCGGTATTCAATTAATTCATAATCCAGAGAAGCATAGCCTTTTGTGCCACTTTTCAGTTTATCATAGAAATCGAAAACCACCTCAGCCATTGGGAGCTCATATGTGATTTCCACGCGGTTGTTCTGCATAAACTGCTGATTCACATAGATTCCTCTACGCTCTTGACACAGTTTCATGATTGGCCCTATAAATTCAGCTGGGGTTATGATGCTAGCTTTGATAAAAGGTTCCATAATGGCATCAATATCACCGGCATCAGGCATCTGACTTGGGTTATCGACCGTAATTTCATCTCCCTGCTGGGTAATCACCTGATATTGAACATTTGGTACAGTTGTGATGATATCAATATCAAACTCTCTGTCGAGTCGCTCCTGAACAATCTCCATATGAAGCATACCAAGGAAACCGGCTCTGAAACCGAAACCAAGTGCTTTTGATGTTTCTGGCTCATAGCTCA
Source organism: uncultured Balneolaceae bacterium (assembly GCA_965659005.1). Taxonomy (GTDB): domain Bacteria; phylum Bacteroidota; class Rhodothermia; order Balneolales; family Balneolaceae; genus CAYPTY01. The sequence goes on along the minus strand of CBFHVG010000007.1, from coordinate 19,583 downwards.
GAGAAGCATCATTTAACTTCAGCTTTTCAAGTGCTGATCTTAAATCTTCAAAATCCTCAGTTGAGGTAGGATAAATACCGGAGAATACCATTGGTTTTGATTCCTGATATCCAGCAATAGCTTCAACAGCAGGATTTTTAACAGTTGTTATAGTATCACCCACACGTACATCCTCGAGTGATTTTACCGATCCAATTACATATCCAACTTCACCGGCTTTCAATTCATCAGTCGGTTGATAATTCATCCTGAGGTAACCAATTTCTTCAGCATTGTATTGCTCACCACCGGCCATGAATTTAAAAGTCTCACCTTTTCTTAATACACCCTCCATCACTCTAACATAAGCCACTGATCCTCTGTAGGTATTAAAGATGGAATCAAAAATCAGAGCACGCAGTGGTTTTTCAGTCTCCTGATTAGGAGCCGGAATTCTTTCAACAATGGCTTCAAGAAGCTCATTTACACCGTCACCGGTTTTACCTGAAACGGCCAGTATTTCATCTCTCTCGCATCCAAGTAAATCGATCACCTGTTGCCCAACACCCTCAGGATCCGATCCGGGAAGATCAATTTTATTGAGTACAGGAATTATTTCCAGACCTTGTTCAATAGCCTGATATAAATTTGAAATCGTTTGTGCTTCAATTCCCTGGGCTGCATCAACAACAAGTAATGCCCCTTCACATGCTTTTAGCGCACGTGATACTTCATATGCAAAGTCGACGTGACCGGGAGTGTCGATCAGGTTTAAAATCACCTTATCCTTATTTGGACGTGTATAGTCCATTTTGATAGCATGGCTTTTTATCGTTATGCCACGTTCTCTTTCCAGATCCATATCATCCAGGATCTGCTCCTGCATTTCTCGCTCACTTATAGTACCCGTGCGTTCAAGAAGACGGTCGGCTAGCGTAGATTTGCCATGATCAATGTGTGCAATGATGCAGAAATTGCGGATGTTCTTCATCTATAGGTTGAACCTGATTTTGAGTAAGCTTATAAAATACGAATAAAACGCCGCTGATAACAGATTATCGTACGATCTTTTAAACTTCGCGCGGTGCTAATAATTCAATGTGAAATCTGAAATCAGTAGCCTCATTCAGCATGATTTCATACAGGTCGCGCAGAATGTTAAAAATATGCCCATAATCACCAATAATGCTTGTTGAAAGATAACCAACTTCGATATCGATACCTTCGAATTGAGCCAGATGCTCAAGAAGCTCCTGTACTTTTTCTCTTGGATCTTCTGTACTTAATGGAATGTATGTAAGCTGTGCTACTGTCTTCATTTATAGGGTGTTTTCGACTGATGTAAATAACTGATGTAATTTCGGCTCAAATATAGTAAAGCCCTTAATAAGAAATCGAACGAAAAACAGCAGCTCGAAGTTCTCTGCACGTACATTTTATTACACATAAATATTTAATCGTGGTTTTCCATTGATTAATGAATCCATATATTCTACACGTGATTAAATTGAATACACATATACATCATCATACAGCCCATCTCGGGCATCATCTGGTACACTAAGCCTGCCGTACCCAGTATTCATTCTATATTTTTATCTCCAAATCACTTATTAATCACCTAAAACATTTTATCGAAAAACCATCATGGAGCGAACACAGGACTCAAATACTTCACTTCGAATCGCAGTCCAAAAAAGTGGAAGACTAACTGAGAAAACACTGGATCTACTGGACGGTATCGGAATTAAATTCGACACCTATAAAAGAAACCTGATGGTGAAGGCTCATAACTTCGACGTGGAGTTATTGTTGTTAAGAGATGATGATATACCAGAGTATGTGCAGGATGGAATCTGTGATCTTGGTTTCGTTGGAGCCAATGAAGTCCATGAAAAAGATGCTGACGTTACAGAGCTTAGAGGTCTTTCATACGGCAAATGCAGACTTGCTCTTGCTGCCCCAAAAGATAGCGGAATAAATGAGCTAAAAGACTATGATGGTAAAACGGTTGCAACCAGCTACCCTTTCCTGACCAATAAATATTTCAAGGATAATGGCTTGGACGTGAAAATTGTAACTATATCAGGAGCTGTTGAAATTACCCCTCAACTCGAGGTAGCTGATGCAATTTGCGATCTGGTTTCATCTGGTGGCACACTCAGGGCAAATGGCTTGGTGGAAATGGATACAATCCTTGAGTCAGAAACCAAGTTAATCCGAACGAATAAGGACTTATCTCCTGGTAAGCAGGCTTATATCGAAAAATTTCTGGCACGTATCGATGGCTATCAGCAAGCTGACAGAAGTCGATACATCATGATGAACGCACCAAAGGAATCTCTTGATATAATCAAAGACATTATTCCCTCACTTAAAAGTCCGACCGTAGTTCCTTTAGCAGAAACGGATATGGTTGCCATACATACTGTTATTCCTCTGGGTGAATTTTGGAGAGTAATGGAAGACTTAAAGGAAGCCGGAGCTACTGGAATTGTAATTCTTCCAATTGAAAGTATGATTCTTTAAAAAATGAAGACCTGTAATTTCAAAAATATCGATCAGGATCAGCTAATTGATTTAATTCAACGCCCAAAAATGGATTTTGAATCTATATTCAAACTGGTCAATCCAATTATTGAAGAGGTAAGATTAAAGGGTGATGCTGCTCTAATCTCATTCACCGAAAAATTTGATGGAGTCAAATTAGAAACTGTTTCTTTAGATCCTACAGAACTTGACTATGATTTAGATCTTGAAGTGAAAGAAGCGATTGATATCGCCTTTGAAAACATTCAGAATTTCCATGAAGCGCAAATGCCGGAAGAGCTTGTTATTGAAACTATGCCAGGCATTAAATGTTCTAAAGTTGTACGTCCAATCGAAAGAGTCGGGATTTATGTACCCGGTGGAACTGCAATCTTGCCCTCAACTGCAATGATGCTGAGTATCCCGGCAATGATTGCAGGATGTGGTGAAATTGTATTGGCTACACCTCCAAATAAAGAAGGAAATGTTGCTCCAGAAATTATTTATATCGCTCAAAAAGCAGGTATTTCAAAAATCCTTCTGGCCGGTGGTGCACAAGCTGTAGCTGCAATGGCATTCGGTACTGAGACAGTTCCAAAAGTGGACAAAATACTTGGTCCAGGGAATCAATATGTGACCGCAGCAAAAATGATACTTCAAAATTCTGAAGCTCAAATATCAATTGATATGCCCGCTGGACCTTCAGAGGTACTGGTTATTGCTGACGAACAAGCTAAACCAGCTTATGTAGCGGCCGATTTACTTTCTCAGGCTGAACATGGTGTGGATAGTCAGGTAGTTCTCGTTTCGATTAATGGCTTCAATCTAGATCTGCTAAGAACTGAGCTTGAAGTACAAACAAATGAACTGGAAAGAGCTGAAATTGCATCAAAGGCTCTTGAAAATTCATTCATTGTTGAAGTAGACACAGAAGAGGAAGCCTTTGCGTTTTCAAATGCTTATGCCCCTGAACACCTTATTGTAAACATTGAAGATGCAGCTGAAAAGACCGATCTGATTTCAAACGCTGGTTCTGTATTTCTGGGTCAACTTACTCCTGAAAGTGTTGGTGATTATGCTTCTGGTACAAATCACACTTTGCCAACCTATGGTTATGCAAGAATGTACAGCGGAGTAAATCTGGCCAGCTATTTTAAATCCATTACCATGCAGGAGTTGAATGCCCAGGGATTAAAGAATGTAGGACCTGCTGTTGAAATACTTGCACAACGAGAGGGTTTACAAGCACACAAAAATGCGGTAACCATCCGCTTAAAGGACCTGAACTGATGGATATCGATAAACTGGTTCGCAAAAATATAAAGGATCTGATTCCTTATCGCTCAGCCCGAGATGATTTTAAAAAAGGCACTCTGCTGGATGCTAATGAAAATGCACTCGGTTCACCTATCAAAAGTGATCTGGAATTGAATCGTTATCCTGATCCATATCAGGAAGAATTACGAGATCAGATTGCCTGGTATAGAAGAGTTGAAGCAAAGAATATTTTTCTTGGCGTTGGAAGCGATGAAGCCATCGATCTGTTGATCCGTATTTTCTGTCAGCCTGGTGAAGAATCTATTATGATTACTCCACCAACTTATGGCATGTATAAAGTATCAGCTAATATCAATGATGTAGCCATTCAGGAAGTACAATTGACAGCTGATTTCCAACTGGATGTTGAAAAAACACTTGCCGCTGTTAGTGATAAAACAAAAATTATCTTTTTGTGCTCTCCGAACAATCCAACCGGTAACAGCCTGAAGAAAGAAGACCTGCTAAGTATAGTTAATGGTTTTCAGGGAATTGTTGTTGTTGATGAAGCCTATGTTGATTTCAGTTCACAGGCATCAATGGCTACGGAAGTAGTTCAGCACCCAAATCTAGTAGTGATGCAAACTCTTTCCAAAGCATTTGGATTAGCCGGAATTCGTTTGGGTATTGCCATTGCTGACGATCGCATTATTAACTACATGCTGAAGGTAAAAGCTCCTTATAACATCAATAAACTAACTGCTAAAGCAGCTCTGGACGCATTCAATAATCTGGAGCAAGTTGAAGAATTTGTTAAAGAGCTGGTTGCCGAACGTAACTGGTTAACTGATGAGCTTCTTAAGTTTGAAGCCGTTTCGAAGGTCTATCCTAGTGATGCTAATTTTGTACTGGCAATTGTTGATGATGCCTTAAATGTATACAAAAAACTAGCTGAAAAAGGTGTCATAATACGATACAGAGGCAATCAGCCGGGTTGTGAAAATGGCTTAAGAATATCAGTTGGCACACCAGAAGAGAATGCCAAACTGATATTAACCTTAAATGACATTATGAAGTAATGGCTTCTTCAGGAATAAGTTTCTTACCAATAATTGAAATGTCACCTCTGTTTTGCCAGAGTACAATGAGGGAAGAAATGAAAACTACTATGGCTAAGATGAACAATGTTCCACCATCGCCTTGTACTTCTATTCCCAATACTGTCAAGTGGCTCAGAATGGCACCTGAAATTACACCAAGTGCAAGTACTGATCCCAACCAGACAAACCCGGGAACAAATAATAAGACTGACGCGATTAGTTCGGTTATACCAGACAGGTATCTCCCCCAAGGTTCAATGCCAACAGTTTCAAAGATGTATATGCTCTCAGGTGCACCAGTAAACTTAAAAAAGAGTGTTTGTAGTAGTATAATTGCTGCAGCTATTCTTTAAAGCCAGCTTATAATCTTTTTTGCATACATAATTAGAAAAATATTGTTTTCGATTCAGACGAATGTAATCAATGCATTCGATGTTGAAAACCAAACCAAGCGATTGTATACACTTTTGTGAAATCTGTTAGACTATGGTTATCAAAATCTTACATAACACATTCGAAGACCCGGATAAATCCTTCTTATTTCGTCAGGGCTCACTATGGGCTTTAAAATCATTGATCCGGGCAAAGCACGAACTTATATCCGACACCCAGTTCAGTTCGGAGCAGGAAGTGTTATTAAAGCAGGAAGAAATTCATTGGTCAGAATCTTCAGCTCCAGACCTGATCATTTCATCAGAAGGAAAAGCAATCACAATCGGGATAGAAGGCAATACACTCTTTGAATCCGAATCCTGGACTGAAATTGTAAACTATATTCAATACCCACCCAGGCGTTCTGTAAAAATTAGAAAAACTAAAGAAACAGATATCCGGATAGAAGTTAACCTAGATGGTACCGGCGAATCTGAGATTTCAACTGGCCTTAACTTCTTTGATCACATGCTGGAACAAATTGCACGGCATGGGCTTATCGACCTGAAAATTGACTGCAAAGGTGATTTAGAAATAGATGAACACCACACAATAGAGGACGTTGCAATCACACTTGGTGAAGCAATCAGTGAGGCATTTGGTGAGAAGTTGGGAATTGAACGCTATGGCTTTGTGTTAGCGATGGACGAAAGTAAGGCAACAATTGGCCTTGATTTGTCAGGACGACCATATTTGGTTTTTAATGGTAGCTTCGCCCGCGAGTACGTTGGTGATATGCCTACAGAAATGGTCAAACACTTTTTTCATAGTCTGGCAATGCACTTGAAAGCAACATTAAACATCGAGATTGAAGGTGATAACGAACACCACAAAATCGAAGCATGCTTCAAAGGTTTTGCTAAGGCACTGAAATCAGCATTAGAGAAAAACCCAAGAAGATTAAATCAATTACCTAGTTCAAAAGGACTACTATAATCGAAATGATAGCAGTAATAAAGTATAAAGCAGGAAATTTGGCATCTGTTGCAAATGCACTCAACAGACTGGAAGCACCATTCTTCTTAGCATCAACACCTCAGGAGCTGGAGAGCTCTCGTGCGGTTATATTCCCAGGTGTTGGACATGCCGGTGCTGCCATGGATTCCCTTAAAGAACTCGAACTTGATCAGTGGCTTAGAGAGACCACAAAACCCGTTCTCGGAATTTGCGTTGGAATGCAATTACTATTCGAAGGATCGGACGAAGGCAATACAGAAGGTCTAGGTGTAATACCCGGTCGTTTGAAACGATTTGATGATAGCCAGGCCAAAGTACCTCATATGGGCTGGAATACATTCAATGAGTTGAATGACCATCCTTTGCTGAAGAATATATCCGAAAAAGACTTTATGTATTTCGTGCATAGCTATTATGCAGCACCAAATGAGTATACAATCGCAAAATCCAATTACATTAATGACTTTGCAGCAGTTGTAGCAAAGGACAACTTCATGGGTGTACAGTTCCATCCTGAAAAATCGGGATATGCTGGTTCACATATTATGCAGAATTATCTGGATTATGTATACTCTAATACCGTTTCACAATTCAATAAAAGCACTGGATGATAGTTATTCCGGCCATTGATCTACTTGATGGCAAAGTTGTTCGCTTACACAAAGGATCTTATGATGAGGTCACTGTCTATAATGAATCAGCTTTTAAACAGGCAGAAGAGTTTAAAAATGCAGGATTTCATCACATTCACATCGTTGACCTGAATGGTGCAAAAGAAGGACGCTTAGTAAACATCGAGCACATTCGGAAAATCATCAATGAACTTGGAATGTCAGTTCAAACCGGTGGTGGAATTCGTTCATTTGAAGACATTGAATTCTTGATTGAAAACGGAATTCAGAAAGTAATTTGCTCATCTCTTGCAGTTAATAAGCCTGATGAATGGTTGAAAGCTATTCAAACTTATACAGAAAACTGCATTCTTGGGATGGATCTAAAGGGCGGAAAGATTGCCTATGCCGGCTGGCTTGAAACTTCAGATGAACCAATTGATGCATTTCTTGCACCAATGATAGGAGCTGGATTGAAAGAGGTATTATGTACAGACATTTCAAAGGATGGTACGCTGGCCGGACCAAACACAGCTCTGTACAAAGAATTTAAACTTAACTTTCCGAATCTATCCTGGATAGCCTCTGGTGGGGTTTCTTCCATGTACGATTTGGTAGAACTAGATAAGCATCAAATTGATGCTGTTGTGGTGGGAAAAGCATTTTACGAAGGCCGAATAAAGCTGGATGAAATGCGCACATTTAATGACTAAGTAGGGAATTGATTTCCGCAAATCATTTCATACTTTGATTTTGTAAGCAATTGGGGTACAATAATTTTCACGATTTGATCCCTTCTTTATTATTCAATGATTACAAAACGAATTATACCCTGTCTCGATATCAAAGACGGACGCACTGTCAAAGGCATCAACTTCGAAGGACTTAGAGATGCAGGCGACCCAGTTGAATTGGCACGCCGTTATTCAGATGAAGGTGCAGATGAACTCGTTTTCCTGGATATAACAGCTACCCTCGACAAGCGCAGAACACTTGTAGAGCTTGTGAAACATATTGCTATCGAAATCAATATCCCCTTCACCGTTGGTGGTGGAATTAAAAGTGTTGATGAAATTGAAGAAATTCTGAAAGCAGGAGCTGATAAAGTTTCCTTGAACTCATCAATTGTCAGAAATCCCAATCTTATCAATGAAGCCTCCGCTCTTTTTGGAGCACAAGCGATTGTTGCTGCTGTTGATGCGAAACGAACAGCTGACAGCTGGAATATTTATGTGAAAGGTGGAACTGAAGATACCGGACTGGATGCGCTAAAGTGGATGCAGGAAGTAGAGAGAAGAGGTGCCGGTGAAATTTTACTTACCAGTATGGATAGGGATGGCACTAAATCGGGCTTCGACTTAGAACTTCTGAAACTGGTAAACGAATTGGTTAGAATTCCAGTAATTGCCAGTGGCGGAGCTGGAACTGTTAATCATTGTATTGATGCCATTCAAATGTCTGACTCAGATGCAGTTCTGGCTGCAAGTATTTTTCACTTTAAAGAAATTGAAATCAATGATTTAAAAGAAAAAATGCAGGATGCCGGTATTGCAGTAAGATTAACTTATTAATGCAAAACACATTCTTAATTTGTTGATAAACTGAGAAAGTGACATCTTTTCCATCCGTAAAAATTATTTCTATTAGTTATTATGTCATCCGAATCTCCAACAACTTCTAAATCACTGACTAACAAAGATTTAGAATTCATTAAAGAACTTGAAAATCTTCTCTATCAACGTAAAGAAGAAATGCCTAAGGGTTCATATACAACTTCAATGTATAAAAAGGGGTTGGACAAAATTGCCCAGAAAGTTGGAGAGGAAGCTGTTGAGACTGTAATTGCTTCAAAAAATAAGAGAGATAAAGAAACAATTAATGAAGCAGCAGATTTACTATTCCACCTTATGCTTTTACTCGCTGAAAAGGAGATTCCAATGCACAAGGTTATAAAAGAATTACGACGTAGGCATGATAAAGGGAACCACAAGCACATCGGTGAATAACTGATTGATGAATAACTACTTAATGTAGAGATCACACTTTCCTAACAATAATTGACTTTCCCTTTTTGTATTGTGTGTTTATTAAGAGGAATAAATAAACAACACGCTAATACTATGAAGAAACTACTATCACTGGCAGTTATCTGTCTATTTTCAACCGCTTTAATGGCGCAATCACAAGCTGAAAAGGATTTTGCTATTAAGTATCTGAAGTCATCACATGAATTGATTGTCAAAACAGTATCTGAGCTTTCAGATGAAGCTTAAAAAGCTAAACCGGAAAGTGGTGGTTGGTCTGTTTCAGATTGTCTGGAGCACATTCTTGTAACAGAAGAAGCTTTTTTTGGAATGATCAATGGAACACTTGCTAATGGAAGTGCAGATAATACTCAAGATATGTCGGCAAATGACGCTATTCTAATTGGGCAGTTAGCTAATAGAGGCACAAAAGTAAAAACGGCTGCTCCATTCGAACCTTCTGGTAAATGGGAAACCAAGGAAGATATGTTAGAATCATTGAGTGCTTCAAGAGAAAAACTGATTGAATACCTCAACTCTTCTGATATGAATATGAGACATTATGTTTCAGACTTACCTATAGGCAGAGCAGATATGTATCAGGTTTTTCTTGTTATATCTGCACACAGTCAAAGACACACATTCCAGATGATGGAAGTATTGGCCGAAGCCAATAGCTAACAAATACATCTTAGGCATTTAAAAAGAGGCTTCTGGCCTCTTTTTTTATTTGTACTAATCCTTAAGTTCATGAATCATTCACAATGAAGGTTTATCCTTTCAGTAAATCAAAACAAAGAATAGGATTACGATGAAGATTAATGTGAGCTGGCTTGGAGAAGGATTTCAGTTTGAAGGTATCAACTCAAAAGGTGGAAAAGTGCGCATGGACGGTAGTGTCTTTGAAAACGGCTTATCCCCTATGCAATTACTTCTTGCCGGAATAGGCGGATGTTCTGCAATTGATGTGGTGAGTATTCTCGAAAAGCAAAAGCAACCCTTCGAATCGATTTCTGTTGAAGTGGATGGGGATAAACAAAGTGCAGGCACCTATTCAGAGTTTAAAACTATTCACATGCATTTCACTTTTACTGGTGATCTGGATCCAAATAAAGTGCAGAAAGCCCTGGATTTGAGTATTCAGAAATACTGTTCAGTATCGAAAGCCCTGGAAAAGACATCTGAAATTACCTACGACTTTGAGATTGCCGGCTAGCATTATTATGTGATTATTTCATTGACTGCAGTTCACTAACATTGATAAAAGGTCAATATTGGTGAATGTATGTTTATAAGGATAATCTTTCTCTGCACATTTATCGGAATTTCAATTCATACTGCAAGCGCTCAGGATTTTTCATTTGAAGAGAGAAAGAAAAGTCCTCTTGCTGCATTTACTATTTCAGCTGCATCTACAGCCATCCCCTTTTATATAGGCATGAATACTATCTATTCGAATAATGATCTATTGGGAGCTGGTATAATTACTGCTGCTTTGGTTGTTGGCCCATCATTGGGATACCTCTATTCAGAAGATTCTGAATCTTTTCGAAGTGGTATGTTAAACAGAAGCCTTGCAATGGCACCCATTGCTTATGGTAGTTTTATTCATTTTCACAATGAGAGATATATAAACAAACACGGAGAAGAATTTTATACTGAGGAAGAGGTAAATGAAGCTTCAATCGCCATTCTGATTGGCGCTGCATACTTAAGTTACAATGTGATATCAGACTGGTTTGGCGCGGCCAGATCAGCAAAAAGGTTTAATAAAGGATTTTCGATGAAATTGAGTCCGGGATATCATTTTGAAAGCGGAACACCTACATTAAATATGAGGATCAATTTCTAGAGCCTGATCATGCGGATATCATCTGCCATAGCACTCTTTATACTGATTTCAGTACCAGCTTCTGCTCAATACAATTTCCTTGATTACGAATATCTGGAAGAACAAAGCGTAGTGTATTCAAAATCACCAAAGAAAGCACTGATTTTGGGCACTACTATTCATTCCGGCGGTGTTGTTCTATCTTCATTCATTTTATCTTCTGAAGGTTTCGGTCATGAAAACCTAGGTGTAACATTAATGGGATTTAGCTTATTTCTTGCGCCCAATTTCTCCTCCATTTATGCTCAGCGAAATGTCAATGATATACTCAGATACACATATGGTAGAACTTTGATTTTTGGAGCGACCTTATTGACGGCATATGGAGCTGCAGATAATTCTCTTGAAACAGCCACCACAGCCTTAGTTATTGGTGGTCTGGTTATGTACATATCAGGACTTTCAGAAATAAATAATGCTTCAAGATTTATAAAGAATAAAACTGCATTATCAAATAAAACTTCATTGTATCCCATAATTGAACCCCAAACCGGCAAGGTTCTTTGTGCAGTAAGAATACAGATATAAAAAAACCCTGCTAGCTCTCACTGCAGGGTTTCAAAATGTTGAACTAAAAGTATTTAGTTATACAATTCTTGTAATCAGATGTACGGTTCTTGCAGAGTAACCAGCTTCGTTATCGTACCAGCCAATTACTTTCACAAGATTACCATCCACTTTTGTTGAAAGTGAATCAAAGATACATGAGTGAGGATTACCAATAATATCAGTTGATACCAATGGCTCTTCGCTATACTCAAGAATACCTTTTAATGAACCGCTTTCTGAAGCTGCTTTCATTTTAGCATTTACTTCTTCAGCTGTTGTTTCATTTTTAAGTACAACTACAAAGTCAGTAAGTGAACCTGTAATCGTAGGAACACGAACAGCTCCACCATCGAGTTTACCAGCCAGGTGTGTCAATACTTTACCAACAGCACCAGCGGCACCAGTTGAAGTTGGAATAATATTAGCTGCTGCAGCTCTGGCTCTTCTTAAATCACTGTGAGGAGCATCAACAATATTCTGATCGCCGGTGTATGAGTGAATAGTTGTCATGAAGCCTTTTTCGATTCCAAAAGCATCATCAAGAACCTTCACCATTGGGGCCAGACAGTTAGTTGTACATGAAGCATTTGAATAAATGTCGATGTCTGAAGAAATCACTTCATCATTAACACCTAATACAACAAATTGAACATCACCTTTTGCCGGAGCCGAAATAATAACTTTCTTCGCGCCAGCTTCAATATGCTTACCTGCGCCTTCTGGGTCTCTGAAAATACCTGTTGATTCGATTACAACTTCAGCACCCAGGTCACCCCACTTAAGATTAGAAGGATCTCTTTCTGCAGTTACATCAAAAGACATACCATCGATAGTTAGAGTTGAACCACTTACACTAACATCACCATCATATTTGCCTTGAGCTGAATCATACTTAAATAGATGAGCCAGTGTAGCAGGACTTGTTAAATCGTTTACTCCCACAATCTCAATTTGATCTGCATAATCTGCAAGGATGAAACGTGTAACCATTCGGCCAATACGTCCGAATCCATTAATACCTACTTTGATTTTTGCCATTATTATATCCCTTTTGGGTTGAATGTTTGAATATTTCTATACTCTGCGAATCTATTGAAAACAGGATAGTACTCTTTATTTTGTACCGAAAACTAAGGTTACCAACCGCCATTTTCAAACCATATTAAAGTCAAATCAAAAGCAATTAACTGCCTTTGAAATGGTAGCGCTTTTCTGCCTATATTCCGCACCCGAATGAATGCTGGAACTGATTATATTTGTTCACAGGGTAGCAAATCAGAATTAATTATTTATGAAGACATGCCAGACTACAGTCTAGAAAAATTTAAAAATGAAACGTATCTGGATTTTACCGATCCAACAAATAGTTCTGCTCAAAAGAAAGCACTTGAAGAAGTCAGAGCTCAATTCGGTAAGGAATACGATTTATATATAAACGGAGAACACCTTAAAGGTGATAACGGAACTACCGAAAGCCGAAATCCATCTAACACAAATGAGCTGATTGGAACTGTACAATCAGCAAGTGGAGCACAAGCTGATGCGGCTTTAGATGCTGCATGGGAAGCTTTTAAAACATGGCAGTACACTCCGGCAAAAGAAAGAGCAGAGTATCTGCTGAAAGCAGCTGACGTTGTTCGTCGCCGTCGACTCGAAATTAACGCCTGGATGATCAGCGAATCAGGCAAGAACTACCTCGAAGCAGACGCAGACACATGTGAAGCTATCGACTTCCTTGTTTACTATGCTTATGAGGCAATGAGACTAGATGCTGGTATGCCAGTAATCGACTCATGGGGTGATGAAAACAAAGTTATTTACATGCCTCTGGGCGCAGGTGTTTCAATCTCTCCTTGGAACTTCCCTTTCGCAATATACATCGGTATGGCCGCTGCACCCATTGCAGCCGGGAACACCATAGTAGCAAAACCAGCTCCTGATACTCCTATCGTCGCTCATCTTGTTGTAGAAATCTTCGAAGAAGTTGGGCTTCCTAAAGGTGTATTCAATTATATCACTGGTGATGACCTTGAAGTTGGTGAACGTCTGGCTAAAAATAAGAAGACCCGCTTCATCACTTTCACTGGATCTATGCCGGTTGGCCTGCATTTAACAGAAATTGCAGCTGAAAGAACTGGTGATGATCAACTATTCATAAAACGCATCGTTACAGAACTTGGTGGTAAAAACGCCGCTGTAATTGATTCAGATGCTGATATTGATCTCGCTGCAGGTGAGATCGTAAAAGCAGCTTTTGGATTCCAGGGTCAGAAATGTTCCGCCGGATCAAGAGTTGTTGCCCACAAAGACATTTATGATGAACTGCTTGAAAAAGTAGTAGCCCTAACAAAAAATGTTCAGGTTGGTGATGCTAAAGATGATTTTGCTGCTGGTCCAGTAATCAACCAAAAAGCAGTTGATAAAATCATGAGCTATGTCGAAATCGGTAAAGAAGAAGGCAGACTGATGACAGGTGGTAAACTTGCTGATACCAAAAATCCAGGTTATTACATTGAACCTACTGTTTTTGCAGATGTGGATGCAGATTCGAGAATTGCCCAGGAGGAAATTTTCGGTCCTGTTACAGCATTTATCAAAGCTGAAGATACAGACGACGCTCTTCGCATTGCGAACAGCACTCGTTTCGGATTAACAGGTGCCTACTTCTCAAGAGATCCTAAGAAGATCGAGAAAGCACTTCGTGAATTTAAAGTGGGTAACCTTTACATCAACCGTAAGAATACAGGTGCACTTGTGGGAGCTCAACCATTCGGCGGTTTCAATATGAGTGGAACAGATTCTAAAGCAGGTGGACGTGATTATCTGCTTTACTTCATGCAGCCAAAAACAATGACTGTACGTCCGCATGAAGATGTTGACTTCTCAGTTCATAAATTCAATTACGGAATCGAGAAATAAGACTATTTATTTTAGTCACTTCATTAAACAAAAAAAGCCATCAGCTTCGCAGTTGATGGCTTTTTATTTGAAATAAGTTTATTGAAGTTAATCCAACACGACATTATCAGGTGAATCATCATCGTCACTTGCTAATTCATCCATATTTTCTGTTGACTCCAGAATTTCATCAGCGATAACATCATCGGTATCGTCATCATCATCCTCTTCAATTGGTACAGGTTCTTTTGGTTTTGCAGCTACGGCATTTGCCCCTGCCCTTTTGAGAAGTAATACAACATCCTGATGATCATTCTGACCCGCTAGTGCAACAGCATTGTCGCCATTTTTATCTTTTAATTTGAAATCAGCACCAGCCTCAAGTAAAAGCTTCACAATGGTTGTGTGACCTTCTTTTGCGGCCATCATAAGAGCTGAATGCCCCCAACTTTGCTGAGTATTTATATCAATACCCTTATCAATCAAAAGTTTAACAGCATCGTAGTTTCCTTTACGAGCTGCTACAATAGCGGCAATACCAGTGAGTTCAGAGCCGTGATCTATCAGATAACTAATCATATTCAGATTACCGTTATCAGCGGCCCGACTTAGCACTGTACCTCCCATCTTTGTCTTGATGTTCAGATCTGCACCATTCTCAACCAGAAATTCTACCAAATCTAAATGGTTGCCCTCAGCCGCATATATCAAAGCTGTATTTCCGTTCTTATGAACCTGATTAATATCCTCCCCTTTCTTAACGAGAATTTTCAGGGATTCAAGATCACCATTTTTTGCTGCCAGTAGGAACTCAGAAATCTCCATATTCTAATGCCTCAAGGTTTGGGTATATAGGCTTTTTCTGATGATAAAAAACCATACTGATATGTCAAACTAATTCTTGTAGAGAAAAGGACTATTTTCCTAGATAACCCTCAACTTCATACCCTCTGATGAAGTCCTCAGCAGCTATTCTTTTCTTACCAGGCAACTGAAGCTCGAGCAACTGAACTGTTCCTTCTTTGCAGCCTACAAGTAACTTGTTATCCTTGATAAGCAACTCACCTGCTTCAATGTTGGAGATAGGTCCCAGTTTAGATTTAAAGATTTTGAAAAGGTCACTTTTATAGGTCGTCCAGGCTGTTGGAAAAGGACTCAAGCCCCTGATTTTATTATGAACATCAACGGCTGACTGACTGAAATCCAGTTCCGTATTCTCTTTGAATAATTTAGGTGCTGGAGTAGCATCCTCATCATTTTGAGTCTGCAACTGGTAGTCTTCTGAACCGATGATATGCATAGCTTCCAGAAGGGCGTCTGAACCAAAACCCATTAAACGATTATATACATCGCCTGTAGTTTCATCGTCACCAATGACCAATTTTTTTTGAAGAATGATGCTACCCGTATCAACTCTTTCATCCAGAAAGAAAATTGTACAACCGGTTTCCGCTTCACCATTTATCACCGCCCAGTGAATTGGTGCTGCACCTCTGTATTTTGGGAGCAAAGAAGCATGAAGGTTTATTGAACCTATTTTGGGAATGTCCAGGATATTCTTTGGTAAAACTCTGAATGCTACAACAACAAGTAAATCCGGATTTAATGCTGAAATCTGTTCCTCAAACTCTGTCGATCTCAGATCTTCCACCTCAATAACTTTCAAACCCAATTCAAGTGCTCGTTTCTTGACAGGAGTTGGCGCTTTGTCATTTCCACGACCTCTCCTTTTATCAACATTACTTACTACTGCAAGAACATTGAAAGCGGGATCATCATTAATTTTTTCAAGGCTGGGAACAGCAAAATCGGGCGAACCCATGAAAATAATATTCATGATTGATTGCCTCTCATTATAATTTTGGCGCCAAGGGATAGCTTGTCTCAACTAATCCATTTGCAATATCATCCAGTTCAGACTTGTGCAGACGTCTTCTGAATAGATTGATGTGATCGATGAATAAAATTCCTTCCAGGTGATCATACTCGTGTTGAATTACTCTGCTCATCCATCCACCTACTTCAATTACTTCTTCCTCAAAATCACGGTTGAGGTATTTTATTTTGATGATATCAGGACGTTTAACTTTGTCATTCAATTCCGGCAAGCTAAGGCAACCTTCTTCCATTAGTATATCTTCACCTGAAGTAGACAAGATTTCAGGATTTATGAATGCCACCGGACCATATAATTCTTCCTCTTCTTTGTCGAGAATGGAATCTGCATCAATTACAAATATGCGCTTTGAAACACCAATTTGAGGAGCTGCTAATCCTATTCCGTTAGCATTGTACATGGTTTCAAACATGTCGTCGATGAAGATTTGAAATTCCTCGTTATTACTTTCAACGGGCTCGGCCTTTTGCCGTAGCACTTCATCATCATAGGTTACAATGGGAAAAATGGCCATCTTTTTACGTAATTCGATCTAAATAATTCTGTAAGATAAGGGCTGCAGCAATTCTATCCACTCTTTCTTTCTCCTGCCTTTTCTTTTTTGGGAGTCCACCCTGAATCATGGCTTCTTTTGCCATTTTTGATGTGTAGCGTTCATCAATTTTGTGGATGGGTATTTCAGGAAATTTAATCAGAAGTTTCTGTATGAACTTTTGAACCATTTCTGTTGCCGCACCCTCATCACCGTTTGGCGTTAACGGCCACCCTACTATAAATGCAAGGATTTTACTTTCCTTTAACTTCTCATCAAGTATTGAGAATACCTCGTCTTGGGAGTAGGTACCTACAGGACTTGCAATGGTCTGTAACAGATCAGTCTGAGCAATTCCTACTCTTTTCTTTCCGACATCGATACCAATAAAACGAGCGTATTCCTGCAATACTTAAAAATACATTTAGAAGGTTATCACTCAAGCGGTTGCTTCAGAAATTCTTTCAGAAGCTTACTTGGTTTAAAGTGTGTCTTACGGTGTGCTGGAACGTAGATTACTTCATTGGTTTTAGGATTACGAGCCTTTGGTTTGGCTTTTGTTTCTTTTACTTCAAAAACTCCAAAGTCACGAATCTCAATACGGCATTCTGTATCGGCAGACATCATAGTCTCTCTGAGAGCTACAATAACCGCATCAACCCATGGTTCTACCTGTATCATCGGTACATCCATCGATTCAGCTACTCGCCGAACGATATCTCTTTTCGTATATGTCATTGAACTAATGCTTCGTTAGTATTTTGCGCTATTTTTTTGCGCCTGTCCTTCCAGATTCTTTTCTCACTAACTTATGTTTTGCTGAAACCTATGTGTTAGCTAAATCTGAATTAATAATTGAAGATAGGAATAAGTTTATTCAGATACTATGGTTAAGTACTTGACTACTCGAACCTTAGCACTGTTTTGACACCTTCAATGGTTGCCAGTTTATTCATAATGTGTTCCAGATGGGAAATATCTTCTACATAAAGAGTTAGAATTCCTTCGAACATACCACTATCACTACTCACGTTGATACTCTTCATATTGGTTTTAAGTGATCTGGAAAGAACCTCTGTAATATCGTTGATCATACCTACTCGATCTTCACCAATCACCCGAACGGCTACCAGGAATCGTGAATCAATTTGTTTAGCCCAACTTACACTGATAATACGTTCACTTTCAGTTTCAATAAGATGTCTGGCATTATTACACATTGCACGGTGAATTTTGATGTCTCCCGTTCTGCTGATAAAACCAATTACATTATCACCCGGGATGGGGTTACAGCAGTTTGCATAGGTGTATTTCATCTCTGTGATCTCATCATTGATGACCAACGAACCTTTGCCTGAAAGATCACGAGCTTCTGATATATATCGGTCCTGGATTTCCTGATCTGTCACTATATCATTATCAGCGATTTGTGACTCCAGTCGACCTTTGCTTTTATAGGTCTTCACCGCTTTGAAGAGCTTTCCAAGATCAAAAGCTGAAACACCTAAATCAAAGAAAAGCCTTTGGGTGTTTTCATAGCCAAAAGATTTGGCCACTTTCATCAATTCCTGATCCGAGATTTCAATTTTACTCTTGCTGATTTTCTTATCCCAGATCTCACGGCCTGCATCGGAAACATCCCTTTCCTTTTGTTTGATAAACTGCCGGATCCGCGATTTTGCTTTGTGCGTCACCACATCATCAATCCAATCAGGATTCAGATTTATTTTATTACCCGTGATAATCTCAACCTGGTCTCCATTTTTCAGAATTTGACGCAAAGGAATCATTTTACCATTCACTTTTGCAGCCATGGCTCGCTCGCCCACTTCAGAGTGAATATCAAAAGCGAAATCAATTGGTGTTGCCCCTTGAGGGAGTGTTCTCAACTCACCATTTGGTGTAAATACATGAATTTCATTCTGGTAGAGATTCAGTTGAAAATCTTTAACAAAGTCAGTGGCTTCATCAGGACGCGGGTTGTCCAGTACATCTCTTACCCAGTTCACAAAACGATCAAGCGTCTGATTTGATGAACCCTCTTTATATTTCCAGTGTGCAGCCAGACCTTTTTCTGCAATCTCATCCATCCATTCGGTACGAATCTGCACTTCAACTTTTTTACCAAGTGGAGTAATTACCGTTGTATGAAGAGATTGATATCCATTGGTTTTTGGTACAGAAATAAAATCACGAAATCGCTCTGGGATTGGTGTATACCAGTCAGTGATCATGGAATAGACTCTCCAGCAATCCTCTTTGGTGTGCGGATCTTTCAGAATAATGCGGATAGCGAAGAGATCATAAACCTCTTCAAAAGGTTTTTGCTGTCTCTGCATTTTTCGGTAAATGGAGTAAATGTGCTTAGGTCTACCTTTGATATCCGTTTTAAATTCTAGCCTTTTAAGTTCCTTCTTAATCGGTTTCATGAATGCCTTGATAAAGGCTTCCCGATCTTCTTTTCTCTCCTTGAGTTTACGAACAATGAATTTATAGGAATTCGGATCAATGGCTTTGAAACAGAGATCTTCTAGTTCATTCTTTATGCGGAATAGACCGAAACGTCCGGCTAGAGGAGCATACAGCTGCATGGTCTCTGTTGCAATCTTAACCTGCTTCTCATTCGGTAAATGGTGCAGAGTACGCATGTTATGCATTCTGTCAGCAAATTTGATAAGCACCACACGAATATCTTCCGCCATGGAAAGCAGCAGCTTCATAAATGCTTCTGCTTGCTTGGATGAACGGCTTTTAAATACTCCGGCAATTTTAGTAACACCATCAATTATATGAGCAACTTCTACTCCGAAAATCTCTTCAATATCCTCAATGGTAACCGGAGTGTCCTCAACGGTATCGTGCAGAAGTGCGGCAGCTACTGATACATCATCAATATTGATTTCTCTGGTAACAATTTTCGCAACTTC
>CBFHVG010000006.1:0-6544 GCA_965659005.1 uncultured Balneolaceae bacterium | reverse complement strand
GGTGATTCATTCAGGATGACTTAGTTTGTATCAATCCTAAAGCTGATACACCCTCACATAATCGATGAGAAACTCAGAAGGGAAAATGGAATCGTCAACGCCCTCTTTTCCACCCCACATGCCGCCGACAGCCAGGTTTAGTAGAAAATAGTGTGGCTTATCAAACGGCCAGTTCTCCTGATCATATTCTTCCGGGCGATTTATACTGAGCGTGATGTTCTCCATGTCATCCAGATAGAAGTGAATAGCATGTTCATCCCAAAGAATGCCATAATTATGAAATTCTTCTTCAATTCCTTCAATCTTAATTGGTCCAGTAGTGATGTGAGTGCCATCAATATGATTGTTAGCAGCAGAATGAACTGAAAAATCAGCAACGTCAGGGTGATAACTCACGTATTCCATGATGTCTATTTCACCGCATTCAGGCCATCCAATATCTTTAATATTTTCACCAAGCATCCAGATAGCTGGCCATAAGCCATTGCCCTTTAGCTCTGGCATTTTAGCTCTTACTTCCATGCGTCCGTATGTGAAACTTTGTCTGGAGTTCAAACGAGAAGAGGTATAGTCGCCAACCTTCTGTCCATTGCCTTCTAAGCGAGCGGTGATAACGAGTTTACCATCTTTTAGTGAGGTGTTTTCACCTTTAGTATAGTGCTGCCATTCATCATTAAACCATGGGCGATCCATATACTCATGCTTCCATTTCGAAGTGTCCAGCTTGGATCCTTCAAAATCATCTTCCCAAACCAGCTTTGCTGATCTCCATTTTTCGAAATCGATTTCACCAGTTTCGGTGGTTACCGCCCTTGGCCCGGTTATAGCGGGTTTTGTATCTGGTTGACAGCCTAGCATAAGTATTGCGCTTAGAATAATGAGTGATCTGACCATGGTTTCCGGTCTAAATGAAATATTATCACCGAAGTAACAAAGAATGGCATCGATTTACAACCGTAATCGAGGATCAATCCGGATAAGAAATAACGTCTTTCTTATTGGCTTCCACTTCAGTCTCAGTAACCGGAAAAGAGTCCTCAAATACAGATCTGCTAATCAAGCGAACCCCTCTTTTGAATGTGATGTAGTGATAAACCCACTCAGCAAACACACGAAACTGATTTCTGAAATCGATAAGAAAGAATACGTGAATGGCTGACCACAGTAACCACGCCGTGAAGCCTGTTAGCTTTAGTCCTTTTATATCAGCAACAGCCTTGGCCCTACCAATGGTTGCCATTGTTCCTTTATCGGTATACTTAAATGGCTTTCTGGAATTTCTATCTAAACCTGTTTTGATTATGCCGGCAAGATATTTCCCCTGTTGCATAGCTACCGGTGCAATACCTGGTAAGGCGGCACCATTTTTATCTTCGAAATAAGCGGCATCTCCAATAACAAAGATGTTTTCATTTCCACTTATGGAAAGATCCTGACTTACTTTAATTCTTTTGATGCGATCCATTGGCTCGTTCAGAGATTCTAGCATGGGAGATGCAGAAACCCCGGCAGCCCATATAATATTTGGTGTCTTGATAGACTCATCTTCAAGTTGAACACCGTCTTTATGAATATCTTTAACCGGAGAGTTGAGTTTGACTTTAACGCCCATTTTAGTCAATTCCTCAAAAGCGTTTTTGGAGAGTTTATCATCAAAACCATTGAGGACCTTGTCTCCGGCTTCAATAAGCACAATCTCTGTTTCTTCAGCAGAGAAATTTTTAAAATCACGCATCATATTACGTTTCACTATCTCAGCGATTGCACCAGCCATTTCCACACCCGTTGGACCAGCTCCGATAGTAACAAAAGTCAGATAGGGTTTTCTTTCCTCTGGAGTGTCTTTACGCTCTGCAGATTCAAGAGAAAGCAGAATTCGTTCTCGGATTTTTAATGAATCCTGAAGCGTCTTTAATCCCGGCGCCGATGCCTCCCAATCTTGATTCCCGAAGTAATTATACTGGGCACCTACTGCCAGCACCAGATAGTCAAATTCAAGGCATCTACCATTTTCAAGAGTTACGCAGTTCTGGTTTTTATTCACTGACTTTACTTCACCCAGAATAACTCGAACATTTTTTTGTTTCGAAAAAATAGATCGAATTGGTGTTGCAATATCACCCGGTGACAAAGCAGCTGTAGCAACCTGGTAAAGTAATGGTTGAAACAGGTGGTGATTAGATTTATCGATGATGGTTATATCATATTCAGGAGACTTTAGTCTTCTGGCAACGGCGACGCCACCAAAGCCAGCTCCAACTATGATCACTCTCTTTTTATTCATTAATTTGCCCTAAGTAATTAGCGGATCAGTTAAGTTTAGCTTGTGCTTCGGTAATTAGTAGTTCTATCTCTTGTTGCGATACATATTCATGCTTATTACAGTAATGGCAGACGATTTCTTGCCCTTCCCCTTCCATCTCTTTCAGGTCAGAGTAATTCAGCATTGATAATGCATCAAGGAACCGGTCTTTTGTGCATCGGCAGAAGAAGTCAACTGGTTGTCTATCCAGTTCTTTGACTTCAAATGGAGCAATAGCTTTGTGCATGATGTCATCGATGTAGAGATCATTCTCTAAAAGTTCATTGATCTTAGGGAAGTCGAGCAATTTCTCTTGAAGTATTTCAATCTGTCCGTCTGGTGCATCCGGTAAGCGTTGGATTAGTAAACCACCAGCTTCAGTGACATCGCCATTTTCATCAATGCCTACATCAATGAGTAAGGCAGAGGGAATCTGTTCTGATTGTGCAAGGTAATGAGCAATGTCAGCTACCACATCCCCTTTAGCAATTTCTAGGGTACTTACTCTTGGGTCGGCTTCATTGTAGAGAACTTTAGAAACGGTTAGCAAGCCAAGACCAATGCCGTCTTCTAACTGAACATTAGAATCAGAATAATCCAGTTCTGCTTCAGAATCACCCACATACCCTCGTATTTCTCCAAGGCTGTTTGCTTCAGCGATGAGGTATTTAATCGGACCATTGCCCTCCATTCTTAGCTGAATTCTTTCTTCACCTTTTAATTCAGAAGCCAGCAACATCACTCCTGTAAGAGCTTTCCCAAGAATTACAGTATTCAACAAAGACAGATTATGATTCTCTTTTGCTGTCTTAACGACCTGAGTTGTTTTAACAACAGAAATCTTGAAGTGGCCGTCTTTTGTAATGCCCTTAATGATTCGATCTTTATGCTGAAACTGCTTCTTATCCATTGTTCTGATTCTTCAAATAATTTGTATGCGAAAAAAAATCCCTTACACCAAGAGATGCAAGGGATTATAAATACAAAAGTTATTATAAATCAGTTTCGGTCTTGCAGATATATTTCACCTTTTCTTCCTGAAAAATGAGAAGAAGAAGAGTAAATAGAATTGAGTCTTTGAACTTTCTGTATTCTCTCCTCAGCCAGTCGGTTAGAAGCAATAAAGGTTGGCACATTACTATCTTCAGAATACGTAAGAATATCCAGGATGGTATCATAGATTCTAGAGGCTTTCTGATGTGCGCGTTCTTTGTTGTATCCTTCAAGTTCGCTGGAAACATTTATAAGACCGCCGGCATTTATCACATAATCAGGGGCATACATAATGCCTTTATCCAGCAGCTGATTACCGTGAATCATTTCGTCATCTAGTACATTGTTTGCTGCACCTGCAATGATATCACACTTGAATTTATCCATGGTATCATTGTTTACAATAGCGCCGAGGGCACAAGGACTGAAAATATCTACATCCAGCCCATAGATGTCGTTGCAATCCACAACCTGTGCATCGGTTTCTGCAGCTAATTCATAGGCTTTTTCTTCGTAGATATCACAGATGTATAAGTCAGCTCCTTCTTTAGCGAGGTGTTTAGCCAGATAGGATGCCACATGTCCAGCTCCCTGAATGGCAATTTTTTTGCCTTTTAGTGAATCTGAACCATATGCTTTCTTAGCACAAGCCTTCATTCCAACATATACACCATAGCCAGTTACTACAGAGGGGTCGCCACTACCTCCTTTTGATTCTGGTAGTCCGGTCACATACTTGGTTTCCGAATGAATCCACTCCATATTCTGAACTTCCATTCCAACATCTTCAGCTGTTATATATCTACCGGCTAAGCCATCAACATATCTACCAAAAGCTCTAAATAAACCCTCAGATTTGTCTTTTTTCGGATCGCCAATAATAACAGCCTTTCCGCCACCCAGATTGAGTCCAGAGATAGCTGCTTTATAAGTCATGCCTCTTGATAAACGAAGCACATCTTTGAGTGCTTCTTGTTCATTTTGATATACCCACATCCGGGTTCCACCGAGAGCCGGACCTAAGGTTGTATTGTGAATGCCAATTATCGCTTTCAGTCCTACACTAGGTTCAGAGCAGATCACCACTTGTTCATGATCCATATTGGCCATTGTATCAAAAATCGGAAAATTGCTTTCCTCTACCTTATTGGTCTGCATTAAATCTGAAATTCCAGCCATAGAGTATTAATTTTATGGAGTTTAGGTTGTTTATTCTTCTTTCTTGGTAGCGCTTCCAAATTCCGAATAAATTTGAACATTTTCCACTCTTATGCATCAATTTTACACAATTGTGCAGATCACTTTTCAATAGTATTTCTGGGGGTAATTCTAACAATAATGGATAAAGGAATAGTGAAGGAAGGAAAATCTGCTAGATTTTTACAATCATTTGGCTCACAGATATTGTATTTTATAAGTGATTGTGGTTGAAGGGTATGACAGCTCTCGACTCCTTGTGAATAATAAAATAAGAAATAGAAAACATGCCATTCCGCTGGGTTTACACCAGGCCGGAGGAGGAGAAAACTGTCCAATCATTGGAGGAGATGCTCAATATTCCACAGGAAATTGCGCACCTCCTGGCAATCAGGGGAATTAATACCTATGATGAAGCGAAATCCTTTTTCCGTCCGACTATAGATTTATTGTACGATCCATTCCTGATGAAGGATATGGACAAAGGCGCTGAGAGATTATCAAGAGCCATCCGAGACCATGAGAAAGTAGTGGTTTATGGAGATTATGATGTAGATGGTACTACAGCAACAGCAACCGTATTTACCTTTCTAAAGGAATTTGGTGTAGATGTTGATTTCTACATCCCACACAGATTTAAAGAAGGATATGGAATTAATCCTGAAGGCATACATTATGCCATCGATGTGGGTGCCAGTTTAATTGTATCTGTTGATTGCGGGATTACTGCCATTAAGGAAACTGAAATCGCCAAAGAAAATGGAATTGATATAATTATTTGTGATCACCACACTGTGGGTGATTCAATTCCCAATGCTTATGCTGTTCTTGATCCAAAACGACCTGATTGTGACTATCCTTTTGATGGCCTTTCCGGTGCCGGAGTTGGTTTTAAGCTTATTCAGGGCACACTTACTGAATTAGGGCTACCTCCCATTCTAGCCCATCAATATCTGGATTTGGTGGCTATCTCAATTGCATCCGATATCGTACCAATTATTGATGAAAATCGAGTGTTGATGAGTGCTGGATTGCACATGATCAATAATAATCCCCGCATAGGTGTTAAAGCTCTGCTTAATTTGATCAAGGTAGATCCAATAACTGTTTCAACTAATAAGATTGTGTTTTCTATTGGGCCTAGAATAAACGCTGCTGGCCGCATGGGAGATGCAACCACAGCTGTTAAATTGCTTATTTCTGAAACAGAAGCCGAGGCAAAAGCCTGTGCATATGAGTTGGAATCTGTGAATCTTAGAAGAAGAGACACCGATAGCCTCACCATGAAAGAAGCCATGGAGATGATCGATGAAGACTTTGATATGGAGCAAACGGCAACTTTGGTACTGCACAAGCCGGATTGGCATTTAGGAGTGATTGGTATTGTAGCTTCACGTTTAGTGGATATGTATCATCGCCCGGCAATTATGCTGAGTACAGTTGATGGGAAAATTAAAGGTTCAGCCAGGTCCATAAAGGGATTTAATATTTATGAAGCCCTAAAGCACTGTGAAGATTTGCTGGAACAATACGGTGGTCATGAATTTGCAGCCGGTATGACTATCAAAGAGGGATGTTTAAATGAGTTCAGGAACAGAATTAATGATCTGGCACTCACAGATTTATCAGATTCATCCTTCGAACCTGAGTTGATGATTGATACCCAGCTGGATCTCTCAACAGTTGATATGAAATTCTGGAAGTTACTGCATCAGTTCGAGCCTTATGGTCCTTGTAACCTGAGGCCAACATTTGTAAGCGAGAATATTAGCATAGTTGGTGAACCGACTATTGTTGGAAACGGGCATTTAAAAATGCGCATCAAACAAAATGGATCAGGGGTTTTTGATGCTATTGGGTTTAATATGCATGAATACATGCCAACCTTGCGGTCAAATGGTGAGCAAAAAATCAATGTAGCATATGCATTGGAGGAAAACTTCTGGAATGGGCGTCGAAGCATTCAGATGAGACTCAAGGATATAAAGGTACAGGATTAGAAATTTTCCGTTGTGAAAGCTTATCAAAGGTATTATCTTTGATGCCCTTTGC
>CBFHVG010000005.1:0-37758 GCA_965659005.1 uncultured Balneolaceae bacterium | reverse complement strand
TAAACATGGGTGTATTTCATCACAATCAATCACTTCAGCATATTACAAAGTATGATGGAATAGCTGATGCGTTTGATGTTACTCTCGAAGTTGAAGGCGGTTCTGAAACCGCAACGGTCGAAAATGCCTACCTCAGAGGTGCGATTTAATCTTTTTTTAATTGATTAAATCCAAAGCCACCCTGGCTTTCGTATCTAGGTCACCTAAAACACAAAACAATCCTAGTTATGAAAAAATCAATACTAACACTCGGCGTATTCTTACTTCTTGCCGTATTTTCAAACAAAGCAGTAGCTCAAGACAAAAATATTGTTGAGCTTGCTGTAGGTAACGAAAACCTATCAACTCTTGTAGCTGCTGTTAAAGCTGCTGGCCTTGTAGAAACTCTTGCTGGTGAAGGTCCATTCACAGTATTTGCTCCAACTAACGAAGCATTTGAAAAACTTCCTGAAGGCACTGTAGAAACACTTCTAAAGCCTGAAAACAAAGATCAACTTATTGCTGTACTCACATACCACGTAGTAGCAGGTAAAGTGATGTCAACTGATCTTAAAAACAACATGAAAGCGAAAACTGTACAAGGTGAGTCTGCTACAATTAAGCTTGCAGATGGCAAAGCTAGTGTAGATAACGCTACTGTTATTGCTGCTGATGTTGCTGCTTCTAACGGTGTTGTACACGTAATTGACGAAGTAATTTTACCCCCAAGCATGAGGTAATTATCTATTACTTCTGTTTAAAGAGCCGGCTGCGAAAGTAGCTGGCTTTTTTTGTTAGTGAACTTTGGTAAAGCCTTTCTATTTTCAGGTAAATAAATTAATCCACTTTTGAGAAAATATTCACCTGAACAAGCACTTGAAGTCCTAAAAAACACATGGGGTTATACATCCTTTAGAAAAGGTCAGGATAAAGCTATTGAAAGTATTTTAGAAGGCTCGGATACCTTCGTTCTCTTTCCGACCGGAGGTGGAAAATCACTTTGTTTTCAGGTACCGGCTCTACTTTTTGATGGCTTAACTCTAGTTATTTCTCCACTCGTAGCTTTAATGCAAGATCAGGTTCAACAATTGAAAGAACAGGGGGTATCTGCTGCATATATAAACAGCACGATGAACAGAAATCAAATTGAACAAGTCTTAGTAAATGCCAGAAATGGTATGTATAAGCTCGTTTATTGTTCACCTGAGAGATTAAAAACCTCTCTTTTTCAGGAATATTTAGGTGATTTAAATATTGAGTTCGTAGCCATTGATGAATCACATTGTATTTCTGAGTGGGGTCATGATTTTCGACCATCATACCGATTAATAAAAGACTCTTTGAAGCAAGCAGGGGATAAAATAAGATGGATGGCACTGACAGCCACAGCAACCCCTGAAGTGCAAGAGGATATCCTTAAGAATTTAAAGTTTAAAAACCCGGCAGTTATTAGAAATTCATTTGGCAGAGAAAACTTGATATGGTGGGTTTCAGAAACAGGTCAAAGAAGGAAAAAACTTATAAATACTGTTGAAAAAGCATCAAAACTGGGAAGTGGGCTCATTTATTCGAATAGTCGCAGAGACTGTGAAGAAATTGCTGATTTAATAAATCGGGAAAATATTACCACAACAGAAGCTTACCATGCAGGTTTGGAATCGGGCACCAGAGCAGATATTCAAAAAAAGTGGATTGATAATAAGACTTCACTAGTTGTTTCAACCTGTGCGTTTGGAATGGGCATAGATAAATCCGATTGCAGATATGTGATTCATAACAAACATCCTTATTCACTTGAAGCCTATTATCAGGAAGCAGGTAGAGCTGGTAGAGATGGTGAAATGGCATTCCCTGTACTTCTCTTTAAGGAATCCGATTACAGAGAAGCTCAACTTCGTATTGAGAAACAATATCCAGTTCTTGAAGATATTCAAAAGGTTTACAATGCATTATGTGATGATTTATCTATAGCTCTAAATGAGTTAATGGATGAATTTAGATTGTTGGATGAAAGTAGAGTTGGAAAACGAGCAAATCTAAATACTAGAAGGGTTAATTCTGTATTGAATCTCCTGCAGAAATCAGGAGTTATCGAATTGATTGATTCGAAAGAGGAATTGATAGGTCTTCATTTCCCATTAAGCTTGGATTCAATGAATGAAAAAGTGATGAAATATCCGGAGAAATCTGAATTTCTGGATAAGCTGGTTAGAAGTGCAGGAACAAATGCATTTGAGGAGATGCAATACATATCATTGGAGGTTTTACTGGATCGACTACAGTTATCTAAGAACAGCTTATTAAAAGGATTGCAAGTTCTTCAGCATAATGACGCATTAATACTATTTGAGCACCACGAGCAACAAAGAAAAGTTAAAGTGCTATCTGAAAGGCAGAGACAGGTTCCAATTGATTCGAAAGAAACAGAAAGGCATCGTTCGGCCATTATTTCAAAATTGAATCAGGTTTATAATTATATCAAAACCGACCAGTGTCGAGAAGTCTTTCTAAGGTCATATTTTGGGGATACCAACGCAAGAGATTGTGGTAAATGTGATAACTGTGTAAAGAAAAACAAGAAAACTGGTTACATAAACCCTATGCATGTTGAACATCTAAGAAGCCTGCTTCAAAATGCGAATTTAAGTCTGGATACAATCATGAAAGAGATGTCGCTTCCCAGAGAAGTATGTCTGACTCTTATTCAGCATTTGACAAAAGAGGGGAAGGTATCACAGGTTAATGAAGATGTTGAAGAATATAAATGGTTAGCATAAAAAAAGGCTGTGAAGTTAAACTCCACAGCCTTTAGGAATAAGTTATATTCGAATGCTTAATTAAGCTTCCTTAGCCTCTTCCGATTCTGACTTCTCATCAGCATCAGTTGCTTTAGGAGCTGCTGTTTTCTTTGGAGCAGTCCATGCGAAGTCAAGATCATCTCTGTTTTTATTCAGTTTGATCTTAATTGTTGAACCTTCTTTCTTCTTACTGTCAAGAAGTGCCTCAGCTAAAGGATCTTCAATATACTTCTGAATTGCTCTTTTAAGTGGACGAGCACCATACTTTTGATCGAATCCCTTTTCTGTTATGAATTCTTTAGCACCTTTTGTGATTTCGACGCTAAAGCCAAGCTCGTCAATACGATTGAAGAGATCAGCACACAGAATATCAATGATCTTCGCGATATCCTCAGCTTCAAGAGGTTTGAAGGTAAGTACATCATCAATTCTGTTGAGGAATTCTGGGTTGAAAACTTTCTTCAGTGCATCCTGAATAGTCGTCTTCATCTTGGCGTAATCGAAAGTAGTATCATCACTGCTAAACCCAATACCTTTACCCATATTTCGTATATCGCGGGCGCCAATATTTGAGGTCATGATGATTATGGTATTTCTGAAATCGACTTTACGACCCAGTGAATCAGTTAGAATACCATCGTCTAATACTTGCAGCAGGATATTGAATACATCAGGGTGTGCCTTCTCAATTTCGTCAAGAAGTACAACTGAATAAGGCTTACGTCTTACTTTTTCTGTTAGAATACCGCCTTCTTCATAACCAACATAACCAGGAGGGGCACCTACTAGTCGTGATACGGAGAATTTTTCCATGTATTCACTCATATCGATTCTGATGAGTGAATCATCTTTATCAAAAAGATAGCGAGCAAGTACTTTTGCCATTTCAGTTTTACCGACACCGGTAGGACCGAGGAAGATAAAAGAACCAATTGGGCGTGATGGATCTTTAAGACCTGCACGAGTTCGTTGAATCGCTCTGGTCAGTTTTTCAATCGCTTCATCCTGGCCAACAACTTGCTCTTTAAGTTTATCACGCATAGCCAGCAGTTTTTCGCCTTCACGCTGTGAAATTTTGTTTACAGGAACTCCGCTCATCATGGCAACAACTGAAGCTACGTCATCTTCAGTAACATCGAATACGATGTGCTCAGATTCTTTTTCCCATTCTTTTTGAGCTACTTCGAGTTCTTCTAAAAGTCTCTTTTCATTATCACGTAGGCGAGCTGCTTCTTCGAAGCGCTGTTTTTTCACCATAGTGTTTTTCTCAACAGAGGTAGACTCGATATCCTCTTCCAGTTTGATGATATGCTGTGGAACAGTAATGTTTGAAAGGTGAACACGAGCACCCGCTTCATCAAGAGCATCAATAGCTTTATCCGGCAGAAAATGATCCGTCACATAGCGATCTGAAAGCTTAACACAAGATTCAAGGGCCTCATCGGTATAGCGAACACTGTGATGCTTCTCATATTTCTGCTTTATTTGCTTTAGAATTTCAATGGTTTCCTCTGGTGTGGTAGGATCTACCATAATCTTCTGGAAACGTCTTTCGAGAGCGCCATCTTTTTCGATGTGCTGTCTGTACTCATTCAGAGTAGTTGCGCCAATTGCTTGAATGTCGCCTCTAGCTAGAGCAGGTTTTAGCATGTTGGATGCATCCAGGGAACCACTTGCTCCACCAGCACCAACTATAGTATGTAACTCATCAATAAAGAGAATTACATTCGTAGTTTTTTCCAGCTCGCTCATAATAGCTTTCATGCGTTCTTCGAACTGACCACGATACTTTGTTCCGGCAACAAGTGCCGCAAGGTCAAGTGCTATCACTCGTTTATCATAAAGTACTCGAGAAACTTTTCTCGAAATGATTCGGGAAGCAAGACCTTCAGCTATTGCTGTTTTACCAACACCAGGTTCCCCAATAAGGACCGGGTTGTTTTTCTTTCTTCGACTCAAAACCTGAGCCACACGTTCTATTTCTTTATCTCGCCCGATAATTGGGTCAAGTTTTCCTTCTTCCGCCATTTGGGTTAAATCGCGACCGAAGTTGTCCAAAACCGGGGTTTTTGATTTTTCCATTTTCTTTTCCCTTGCGCTTCCTGATCCTGAGGATCCTTTTGAGGATGAAATACTTGCTTCAGTTGGAGTGGCATCTGCCACATCTTCTCTGGATTTGCCGGAAATGATCATGTCCAGTTCCTCTCTAACAGCGTCATATGAAACACTGAACTGCTGAAGAATCTGGGCAGCTATATTCTCATCATCTCTCAATAATGAGAGAAGAAGATGTTCCGTACCAATGGTATCACTCTTATAAAGCTTAGCCTCGAGATAAGTGATACGCAAAACTTTTTCAGCTTGTTTGGTTAGAGGGATATTGCCAACAGTTACTGATCCGCCGGTTCCCCTGACGGTATCTTCGATTGTTTTCTTCAGTTTATAAAGATCACAATCCAGATTTTTCAGAATTCGAACAGCAACGCCTTCACCAAGTCGTACGATTCCTAAAATTAAATGCTCAGTTCCGATATAATCATGTCCAAGACGCAGAGCTTCCTCCCGACTAAACTGGATAACATCGCGAACTTTACTTGAGAAATTTCCCTCCATAAAAAAATGTGGTAATAATGTGTGATTAAACTATTAAAAGCTAAAACGAGCCGCTCCTCACTTTAGTTTATCGAGAAGCAAAGTAGTAGCCCGATTGTGTAAATGCAATTAAAAAGGATGTGAATTTTTTAACTAAATGAGTGGCTTACCAGTCATCTCATTTGGCTGCTCTAATCCCATCAGTTTCAACAGGGTAGGAGCTACATCAGCGAGTATACCTGAGTCAATTTTATCTACTCCCTCACAGTTTACAGCAATGATTGGTACCAACGAAGTGGTGTGTGCTGTGTGCGGAGAACCGTCTTCCTTAATCATCTGATCAGCATTACCGTGGTCAGCAATTACAATGATGGCATAATCCTGAGCTATTGCAGATTCAATTACCTTCTTAAGTTGGGTGTCAACGGCTTCAACAGCTTTCACTGCTGCTTCCATAATACCGGTATGTCCAACCATATCAGTATTGGCAAAGTTTAGAACTACAAATTCATATAAGCCACTGTCAAGTTTCTCCGTCAGCGTGTCAGCTACTCCTTCTGCACTCATTTCTGGCTGCAGGTCATAAGTTGCAACTTTGGGGCTTGGAATAACTATTCGATCTTCTCCTTCATTTGGGACTTCATCCCCTCCATTAAAGAAGTAAGTAACATGAGGATATTTTTCAGTTTCAGCTATTCTGAATTGCTTAAAGCCCTTACTTGATACCCATCTGCCAATGGTATTCTTAAGTTCCATGGGAGGGAAGGCAACATTCACATTCCGGAATGTTTCATCATACTCGGTAAATGTAACGTAATGTAGATTCAAGTTTTGAACTGGAAACTCAGAAAATCCAGGAATAGTAAATGCTCTGGTAATTTGCCTTGCTCTGTCGCCTCGAATGTTATAGTAAATGACAACATCGCCTTCTGAAATTCGTGATTCAGGGCTTTCATCCATAAGAATAGGAAGAATAAATTCGTCTGTTACATCATTAGCATAAGATGCTTCAAAAGCTGCATCTGAATTTTCGAATGATTCACCTTTGCCATTCACCAATAGATCATAACCCTTCTGAATTCTTTCCCAGCGGTTATCTCTGTCCATGATATAATATCGACCAACAATGGAAGCCAGTTTACCGACTCCTATTTTTTCAGCCTGAGTGTTGAATTCTCGGGCATAATCAATTCCACCTTTAGGTGATGTGTCACGCCCGTCGGTAAAAGCATGTACATATACGTTTTCAAGCCCGTGATTCTTACACATTTTCAGCAAAGCGAACAGATGCTCATTGTGGCTATGTACACCACCATCTGAGAAAAGTCCCATGATGTGTACTTTACCTTTAGACTTGGCCTTATCAAGACCATGCTTTAGGACTTCATTATTGTAGAAATCGCCACTATCGATTGCATGATTGATTCGGGAAAGCTCCTGTCTGACAATTCTTCCTGCACCAATATTAAGGTGACCAACTTCAGAATTACCGAATTGTCCATCAGGTAAACCAACATCCTCACCACTTGCCGACAAGTGAGAGTGAGGATAGGTTTCAAAAAGAGAATCTATGAAAGGTTTTTTTGCGCGGTGTATTGCGCTCACCTCAGGATTTACAGCCAACCCATATCCATCCAGGATTACAAGGAGTGCTTTTTGTTTCGGGTCGGCCATGTGCTAACGGCTATTTATAGAGCGTTCAGGTGTCTAGTAAGTGCAGATTTCTGTCTGCCAGCGGTATTTTTATGAATGATACCTTTTACAGTAAGTTTATCAATATAGGCTACAGCTGCTTTGTATGACTTCTCAGCAGTTTCTTTATCAGTAGCTACCATTGTTGACTTAACCAGAGTTCTAAGTTTTGATCGCTTAGCGTTATTACGAAGCTTTCTTACCTCGTTCTGACGAACTCTTTTTATGGCTGATTTATGTTGTGGCATTTAAATGCTGTTTAATTCGTTTTAATCAATTTTTTTCAAGACCCCAAAATTACGGCTTCTCTCTTTTTATTACAAGAAATGATTGTAAAAATCATTGGATAAGGGTATTTTAGCTGTTCTATGATAATTGTGATTGATGGTCCGGCTGGTTCGGGCAAGAGTTCAACAGCTAAAGCTGTTGCTCAGTCTTTAGAAATTCAATATCTGGATTCCGGTGCATTATATCGGTCTCTGACGTTTCATTTTCTAGAACTTCACAAAAATCATGAGATGTTCATTGAATCACTGAATGACCTTAAACTCACCTTTAAGTACGAAGAAGGACTCTTTCGGGTATGGCTGAATGACGAGGAAATCACCTCTAAAATCAGAAGCATGCTGGTTAGTAGTCATGTGAGTGAGGTTGCCAGTAATCCTGTTGTCCGCGCTTATGTAAATAGATTGATGAAGAAAAGCATCGAAAAAGATATTTATATAGCTGAAGGTCGTGATCTTGGTACTGCCGTATTTCCTGAGGCAAGCCTGAAATTTTTTATGACCGCCAGTGTTGAGAAGAGGGCAGAACGCAGATTCAAGGAATTGCAGGAAAAAGGTACAGAGGCAACTCTGGAAGAGATTGAAGAGAATATTCGTCAACGAGACGAAGTCGATTCAAAGCGAAAAGCAGATCCGCTAAAACAGGCTGATAGTGCGAAACTAATTGATACAACTGAACTGACTTTCGAAGAGCAGGTAGAAAAAATTAGCTCAGAGATAAAAAAAGTAGTTCAGATCAACCATTAACATTATCCCATCATCGAAAGTCGAGGATGCGGTATAATATTAACTAATTTTATGACTGAAGAAATCAAAAACGAAGAAGCTGAAAAAGAAGTAACAGCTGAAGAAACCACACAAGAAGAAACTACTGCAGAAGTTAGCACTGAGACAGTAGTTGAAGAACCTGTTAGCTCCGAAACAGAAGAAATTAAACAAGAAGAAGCTCCTGAAGAAAGTTCAACATCAGCAAATGAAGATGTTGAAATCCAACTATTCTCTGGTGATGTAGAAGGTGATACTTATACATTTGACCAGCTTACTGCTGCTTCTGAAGACTACGATGATAGCGAGTACAATGAAATGGTGGGTATGTACGAAACTACCCTCAATGAAATCGAAGAGAAAGAAATCGTCTCCGGTAAAATCATTTCCATTGATGAAAAGTACGTTGTTGTTGATATTGGATTTAAATCAGAAGGTATTATTGCCGTAAACGAATTTCCTTCTGTTATTCTAGAAAACCTCGGTCCTGGTGATGAGGTTGATGTATTCCTTGACAAAGTTGAAGATCGTGAAGGTCAGCTGATTCTATCAAGAAGAAAAGCAGACATTCTTAATGCATGGGAAAACATTGAAAAATCACATGAAACTGGGGAAATCGTTGAAGGTTACATCAAACGCCGCATCAAAGGTGGTATGGTAGTAGATGTATTTGGTATCGATGCCTTCCTTCCTGGTTCACAAATTGATGTTCGCCCTGTTCGTGATTTCGACGCCTATGTTGGACGTACAATGGAATTCCAGGTTGTTAAGCTGAATATGTCAGCTGAAAACGTTGTTGTTTCTCACAGAGCGCTTATTGAAAGTGATCTTGAAGATCAAAGAGAACAAATTCTTGATACCATTGAATCAGGACAGGTTCTTGAAGGTATGGTTAAAAACATTACAGACTTCGGTGTGTTCATCGATCTTGGTGGTGTTGATGGCCTTCTTCACATCACTGACCTTTCATGGGGTCGTGTGGAAGATCCGCACGAAATCGTACAGCTTGATCAGAAATTGAATGTTGCTGTTATCGAATTCGATGAGAAATCAAAAAGAGTATCACTTGGTCTTAAGCAACTTCAACCACATCCATGGGAAAGTATCCATGAGAAATATCCTGAAGGTGCAAGAGTTCAAGGCCGCGTAGTTTCTATTGCAGATTACGGTGCATTTATTGAGCTTGAAAAAGGTGTTGAAGGTCTGATCCACATTTCTGAAATGTCATGGACGCAGCATGTGAAACACCCATCTCAACTGGTTGAGAAAAATGACGTAATTGAATGTATCGTTCTTAATATCTCAGAGGATGATAAAAAGATTTCACTTGGTGTTAAGCAACTTCAGCAAGATCCATGGGCTGACCTTCTTGAGCGATACCCAATCGGCTCTAAGCACAAAGGTGAAATCAGAAATCTTACCAACTTTGGTGTGTTCGTTGAGTTGGAGCCAGGTATTGATGGCCTAATTCACGTTTCTGACCTTAGCTGGACAGACAAAGTTGAGCATCCAAATGAAGTTGTAGATAAAGGACAAGAAATTGAGGTTGTAATTCTTGGTATTGACTTCGACAACAGAAGAATTACTCTTGGTCACAAGCAAGTGGATGAGAATCCATGGGATAAAGTGCCTACAGAGTATGCTCCTGGTACATCAGTAACAGGTACAGTTGTTAGAACTTCTGATAAAGGTGCTTTCGTGGCCCTTCCAATCGGAGTTGAAGCATTCCTTAACTACTCTAAATCTACTGAGGCAGAATACAAGCAAGGTGATAAAGTTGAAGCTGTGATTCTTGATTTCGATGAGCAAGCTCAAACTATTGACCTTACTCAGCTTGATACTGACTTAAATAAAGCAAAGAAAACAGCTAAGAAAAAAGCTGATGCTGCGGATATGGAAACCGGATCACCAACTCTTGGTGAAATGTCTGGTCTTGCAGATCTGAAGGCAAAGATGGAAGCAGAAGAAGCAGCCGATGCAAAAAAGGCAGCTAAAAAAGCTCCTAAAAAAGCCAAGAAAGAAGAAGCATCAGACGAAGAAGAGTAATCTTCATCAGTCGATTGCAAATAAAATTAAAGCCTCTGCACATTGTGTAGAGGCTTTTTTTATTCCCTTTATATGTCTCCTGAGCAAGGCGAAGGATCTTTATTAACAAAGACCCTAAACA
This sequence comes from uncultured Balneolaceae bacterium, assembly GCA_965659005.1. Lineage (GTDB taxonomy): Bacteria > Bacteroidota > Rhodothermia > Balneolales > Balneolaceae > CAYPTY01. The sequence continues at coordinate 27,481 of CBFHVG010000005.1, read as the reverse complement.
TCTAGTGTATGACTATAGGCTAAGGTACTTGTACCACCTTATGTCATCCTGAGTAAGGCAAAGGATCTTTAATAACAAAGACCCTTAACATCTATTGGATGACCAAACACTAGGGCACTTGTACCACCTTATTTCATCCTGAATAAGGCGAAGCATCTTTAATAACAAAGATCCTTAACATCTAGTGTATGACTATAGGCTAAGGTACTTGTACCACCTTATGTCATCCTGAGCAAGGCGAAGGATCTTTAATAACAAAGACCCTTAACATCTAGTGGATGACCATACGCTAAGGCACTTGTACAGTCGAAGTAATCTTCTCAATTATATCCTCAGGTGTAATCTCTTCAGCCTCTGCTTCAAAAGTTGGAATAATTCTATGTCTCATTACGTCCATAACAATCATTCGAACATCTTCTGGAGTTACATAAGCTCGGTGTTCCATATAAGCATGAGCACGTGCTGCTAAATTCAGATTTATACTAGCTCTTGGTGATGCACCGAAAGAGATAAGGTCACTAAGATCACTCATGTTATAGTTTTCAGGCTTACGAGTGGCAAATACCAAATCAACAATGTACTGTTCCACTTTCTCATCCATGTAAATCTGATTTACAACAGAACGAGCTTCCATGATTTTATTTGCATCAATCAAAGCATCTAATGTTGGTTTTGCGCCAGTTTTAGCCATTCTACGCATGATTTCCATTTCTTCCTGCTCAGTCGGGTAGTCAACCTTGATTTTGAGCATGAAACGATCTACTTGTGCCTCAGGCAGTGGGTAAGTCCCTTCCTGTTCAACCGGGTTTTGCGTCGCTAATACTAAAAATGGTTGTTCAAGCTTAAAAGTTTCTTCACCAATAGTTACCTGTAACTCCTGCATAGCTTCCAGAAGAGCAGATTGCACTTTCGCAGGGGAACGGTTTATCTCATCAGCCAGAATGATATTTGCAAAGATTGGCCCTTTCTTAACAGTGAACTCACCATCTTTTTGATTGTAAATGAGTGTACCGATTAAATCAGCTGGTAAAAGATCAGGCGTAAACTGAATGCGCTGAAATTTAGTATCAAGGATTGTAGCAAGTGAAGATACCGTAAGTGTTTTTGCAAGCCCGGGAACACCTTCCAGGAGAACATGTCCACCAGTTAATAAACCGATAAGCAAACGGTCGATCATGTATCTTTGTCCAATAATGACTTTATCCAATTCACTGTAGATATCATCAATAAATGCACTGGAAGATTCAATCTTTTCAGACAGTGCGGCCATGTCAACTGAATATGTACTCATATTTCTTTTCGATTTAAAAATTAGATGTTATATGGTTACCTTTTCGGCTTCAAAACGAACAAAGATAATAAATGGACCTTTTACAATCTTTCTTATTAGGACTATTACAAGGTTTAACAGAATTCCTTCCCATTTCATCATCCGGTCACCTTGCATTAGCACGCCAATTTATGGAGAGTTCACTTCAGACAGGAATTCTTTTTGAAGTAGTTGTTCATTTTGGGACACTTGGAAGTATTCTGGTTTATTATCGGAATGAAGTACTTGATATCATAAAAGGGGCCTTCAAATTAAGTTTACATCCATTTTCACCAAAGGAAAAGTCTGAATGGTATGTAGTATTTATACTAATAAGTATGATTCCTGCCTTTCTGGTTGGTTTTACGCTGAAAGATCAGCTTGAAGGAATTTTCTCCGACCCAATATTAGTATCTGTCATGTTATTGGTTACAGGTACGGTACTTTTCGCAACTAAATTCATGAAGCATAATGACAAGGAAATTACGATTGGAAAAGCATTCCTGATTGGTATCGCACAGGCTTTCGCCATGATACCTGGAATTAGCCGATCCGGTTCTACCATTTCCATTGGTTTGTTTCTCGGTTTAAAAAGGGAAGAAGTAGCCAATTTTTCTTTTTTGATGGTGATACCTGTAATAGCCGGCGCTACATTACTTCAGGTAATTGAATTAATTCAACAAGGTGCTGAGAATGAACTGGTACTGAATCTGGTAATTGCCTTTTTCACTGCATTTATTTCTGGATATTATGCTTTGAAGTACCTAATTATTGTTTTGAAGAAAAAAGGCTTCCACTATTTTGCCTATTATTGCTGGCTGGTAGGGGGTATTGCACTCATATATTTTCTAAGTGTCTAAATTTGCTTGAAGGCAGAATCAAATTTACCTACCTTTAGCGCCACTTAATTAAGCTAACTTATGGTCGTTTACGTCTTTATCGTTTTAGCCGTTTTGGCAATTGCCTCAGCACTGGCAATGGTGATCAACAAGAATACAGTGAATAGTGCACTCTTTCTGGTATTGAACATGGTTTCTCTTGCGGGAATCTACCTTTTACTCAATGCCCAGTTTCTTGCAATCATTCAAATCCTTGTTTATGCCGGAGCCATTATGGTTCTCTTTTTATTCGTAATCATGCTTCTAAATGTAGAAGATGAAACAAGTCTTTTTGATCGCTTCAGATTTAAATACTTCCTCGCATTTGTACTTGGAGCAGCTGTAGCAGGACAAATTTTCTATTCTATTGCAGGTGTTTCTGATATGCTACCTGAAATTTCAGATAAAATGGCCCAGGTGGGAACAGTTGAAGCAGTTGGTGATGTGCTCTTTACAAATTACCTGCTTCCATTCGAAATGACGGCCATTCTACTTACTGCTGCGGTTGTAGGTGCTCTAATTATTGCTCAACATAAAGTAAAAAAGACAGAAGAATAACAGTATGTTTGAAATTGACTGGTTTCTCGGATTAAGTGCAATTCTGTTTACCATCGGACTCATTGGAGTTTTGGTAAGAAGAAATGCCATCGTTGTATTTATGTGTGTTGAGCTTATGCTGAATGCAGTTAATCTATCTCTTGTATCGTTCAGCTCTTACTATGGCGATATCAACGGGCAAATACTTGTATTTTTTGCATTGGCTGTTGCTGCTGCAGAAGCTGTTGTAGGTTTAGCGATTATTATTTCCATCTTTAGGAATAACCTTACGGTGGATGTGCAAAAGATCAATCTGCTTCGCTGGTAAGGTTAGAAAAGAAAACCTATTCCTATATAAACACCCGTTCCTTCTTTGGAGAATCCAAAATCTCCTCTTAGGAAAAAATCTTCTGTAAACAGAGATAATAACCCGCTGAAGCCAGCGGCAACATGAATGTCGCTAAAGAGGTCATCAAACTCATCGTTTGAAAAAGAACGGCCAGCATCCAGAAAAAAGGCTCCTCCCCATTCAGTTCCAATAAAAGGTAATCTCCCTAACCATTTTCTTACTTCTGTGTTTATAACGATATAATTTTCATTCATAAATCGTTTATCAGGGAAGCCTCTTAGATTGTTTTCACCTCCTAATCTTGGTAAAGCCCAATAAGGAGTATCTCCATTTGAGTGAGACCATATTAAGCGGTTTGCAAAGGTCATTTCAAAAGGGAAATTCACAGTCACATAGGATCGCTGTTCAACCCAGCTTTGATAGAGATTATATTTCGATCCAAGATTCTTAATGGAGGGCCCGGTCATCACTTTCGTAAATGTTCCCTTTGTTGGTCTAATCTCATCATCTCTGCGTTCCAGGATAAATCCCGCCAATAATAGATTTGTGCTACCTCCAGTAAAACCTAATGGTGATACCTGACTGATCAGCATATCTACGTCAGTATCAAAGGGTGTTTCATAATTGAAGATATTGGTGAATAGAAATTCTAATCTGTTCGTGCCTTCATAGTATTGCATAGCTTTTCGAAACTGCAATTCAGACCGTATTGAAAAAGAATTGAAAGTATATAATTCTGGATCGTCTTCGAAACTCGGAAATAACTTATCATTTTGTGCTATTCCGAAGAAATTATCATCAAGAAATTGACTAACAGATAGGAAATGGGTCAATCGAATATTCTTTCCCAGAAAATTGGGAAAGTCATTATTCAGATTCGCAAGAAACAAACCTTCTGTTGAAATGAGTGCGTTAACACCCGTGAAAGCTGAATAGGGCTGATAACCTTTGGAATAATCATATCGGTTAACGAGCCCACCGAATATGAGTCCAAAATCTGAATTAAATGATAAAGCTGGTATGAATGCATATTCAACGAGTAGGGTAGTGTCGGCAGGTAGAGGGTCAGACTGACCATATGATCTGCTCCCTAAGAAGAGTATGAGAAATAAGAAGAGAAAACTTCTTCGCATATAATTGCAGGTTCTTGGCACTTTTTCAGAAGTTAACTCATGGTTTCACAAGTTCCTATAAACAAAAAAGGCCTGCAAAAACAGGCCTTAAATAATTGCGAGGCTATCATCAGATAAATATGAGGGTAACCAGAAGGTAAAGTGGAACCAGTATTCCAACCGACCATGCCATATAACCACCAAAACTTGGCATTTTGATACCACTTTGTTCAGCTATAGACTTAACCATAAAGTTTGGAGCATTACCAATGTAGGTGAGTGCTCCGAAGAACACAGCACCTGCAGAAATAGCCAATAGTGTAGCAGCCATTTCACCCATTAATACAGTTGCATCCCCGCCTGCTGCATTAAAGAATACAAGATAGGTTGGGGCATTATCAAGAAACCCTGATAATGAACCTGTAATCCAGAAGAACATAGTATTATTAGGTTCACCTTCACTGAAAACGAGTTGCGTTACAAATCCTAATGCACCTTCATCACCTGCTTTAAGCATTGCGATCGGTGCTATTATTGTTATGAAAATCCCGGCAAAAAGTTTGCCAACTTCTTGTATTGGGAACCAGTTAAATCCATTTGCAGCTCTACTCTCTTTTGAGGTAAGTACCCAACTTAAACCGGCAAGTATTAACAGTGCTACATCTCGGATAACATTTTCAAAAGTCATGTGAACATGATAAATCTCGAATTCACCAACATGAACAAGCCCTGAGAATAGTACTGCAGCAACTACACCAACAAGTAGTAGCAGGTTAAATGAACCTTCAAGGCCAAGTGGTTCAGATCCATCATCACTTGGTTGTTCACCAGTTTCTTTTTTGTAGAGGTAACTATCCCAGAAGTAATAGATAATTAGAAGAAGTACTACCAGGAATAACATAGGTAAGAACATATGCGTGGTTGTCCAGAAGAAATCAACTCCTTGAAGAAAACCCAGGAATAAAGGTGGATCACCAAGAGGTGTTAGCGAGCCTCCAATGTTAGCCACTAAGAAGATAAAGAAAACAACCATGTGTACTTTCTTGGTACGCCAGGCATTGGCTCTGAGTAAAGGGCGGATAAGGAGCATCGCAGCACCAGTGGTTCCCATCCAGCTGGCCAGTATCGTACCTATCAAGAGTAATGTTGTATTAACAACAGGTGTTCCTTGTAAGTAACCTTTAAGTCTTACACCTCCCGAAATTGTAAATAGTGCAAACAATAGAATGATAAAGGGTATGTATTCTAATAAGTATGCGTGTAGAACTTCGTAGGCAGTTACACCAAAACCGAATACAACAATCATAGGAATAACCATCAATAATGCCCAGAAGGCTGAAATTTTGCCAAAATGGTGATGCCAAAACTTTTCAGCGAAGAGGGGGAATAATGCAATTGATAATAGTATGCCAGCAAACGGTATTACCCAGATTAAGCCGAGTTGAGACCCGTCAATGCTATAACTGCTTCCTTCTGCTGCCAGAAGTAAGTTTGGGCTTAAAATCAGGAACAGTAACGAAAAGATTTTCTTTAAGTGTAATTTCATTTTAATAAGGTTTCATCCTCTACTTTGTTGAATCAATGGTCGCTAAAATAACAGATGAGAAGCCTTTTAAAAAATAAGTCTGAGTCCTTTTTTTATTCATCTTGTAATTTTTTGTTATGACCGTTATTTAGCAACCTAATTATCGGCAAAATGAGCTTTACCTTGAATTACTTTTTCGTATCTTTGCCAACCATTTTTATGAACGTTAGCTACTAGTATTAGCACAAAACAATAAGACTGAATGGATTCCGCTACGGGGTTATTTCCTTTAATTATCGCTCTTCCACTACTTGGATTTTTTATAAATGGAGCGACCGGTTTATTCGTAGAAAGCTACAGAAAACAAAAAAGACTCATTGGTATATTTGCCAGTGCTGCTGTATTTATTCCATTTCTGATTGCTGTTTCTATGTTTCTCGGTTTCACAAAAGAGAGCTCAGCTGAGATTATTACTCTATTTACTTGGATGGAGACCGGCAGTTTCTCCGTAGATTTCGCCTATAGAGTTGATCAGCTTTCTCTAATCATGACTCTTGTAGTAACAGGTGTTGGGTTTCTGATACATGTTTATTCAATGGGATATATGTCCCATGATGAGGGTTATTGGAAGTTTTTCACTTATCTGAATCTCTTCATCTTTGCGATGTTGAACCTGATTCTGGGTAACAACCTTTTACTACTCTTTCTTGGATGGGAAGGAGTAGGGGTCTGTTCATACTTACTCATTGGGTTTTGGTATCATGATATGCCAAAATCTGACGCTGCTAAGAAGGCTTTTATCTATAATAGAATAGGCGATTTTGCTTTTCTAATCGCTATGTTCATGATCTTTAAGAATGTAAGCAGTCTTGACTTCGATATCATTCTTAATAACCTGGCTGCAATTCCTCAGGGAGAAAAAGTTGCTATTGCACTCCTTATGTTTGTAGGTGCTACAGGTAAAAGTGCTCAAATTCCTTTATTTGTCTGGCTACCTGATGCGATGGCAGGTCCAACACCTGTATCTGCGCTTATCCATGCTGCAACAATGGTTACCTCTGGTATTTATTTAATAGCCAGAATGTCTCCACTTTATGTACAGGTTCCTGAAGCTATGTTGGTTGTTGCTGTTATTGGTGCACTCACTGCAGTTGTAGCCGCAACTATAGCAATTACGCAAAATGACATTAAGAGAGTGCTTGCATATTCAACTGTTTCGCAACTTGGTTATATGTTCTTGGCATTAGGATCAGGTGGTTTTACAGCAGCTATTTTCCATGTTGCAACTCATGCCTTCTTTAAAGCGTGCTTATTCCTGGGCTCAGGATCTGTAATCCATACGATGGAACATGTTGAGCATAAACTTCATGACGAAGGTAAAGATGTTCATTTCGACCCTCAGGATATGAGATATATGGGTGGATTGAGAAAATATATGCCATCTACATATAAGACATTTTTAATAGCAACCATTGCGATAGCTGGTATTCCTCCCTTGGCAGGGTTCTTTTCAAAAGATGAAATCTTAGCGATGGCATTTAATGCCGGAACCGGGGAATACTTTGGTGGTATCTATATTGCATTGTGGGGACTTGGTATTCTCACTGCATTCATGACAGCATTCTATATGTTCCGTCTTACACTTACTACTTTCCATGGAAGTTTCAAACTTCCACAGAAGTTTGAGCAAGCAAAAGGGGCTGAAGAAATGCTACATGAGAGTCCAACAACAATGACTTTCCCATTATGGGTTTTGGCTGCACTGGCAATAGTCGGTGGATTTATGGGAATACCGAATTTCATCGTAGAAACATTTACTCATGAACCTGCACACATAAACTGGCTTCATGACTTCTTCTACAACGTTGTTGCTGATTATAAACTGCATTTGGGTCATGCACTTGAGTGGGGTCTAATGGCAACATCAATTGTAGTAGCTGTTTCTGGTGTTTGGTTAGCATTCAGAATGTACAATGCAGATCAACAAGAAGAATCTGATGCAGCTATTTCAAATAGATTTGGCGGTCTTTACCGTCTGTGGAAAGACAAATACAACCTTGATGAGGTTTATGAAGGTTTAATCAGTGACCCAATTGTTAGATTCTCTGATAAGGTATTAGCTGTATTTGATATGAAAGTTGTTGATGGCATTGTTAATGCAATCGGCGGAACAGTCAGAATATTAGGAAGCCTGCTTAGGTACTTCCAAACCGGTGTAGTTTCAAGTTATGCACTGGCATTTGTAATCGGGGTGATTATCATCCTCTACGTAATGATTTTTTAGTATAGGAATACATGGAGTTATTACTCAACATAACTATTTATTTACCACTACTTGGAATCCCGCTAATACTGATGATGAAAAATCAGGAAGCGAAAAAGTGGGTTGCATTACTTGTGACGTCAGCAACATTTGTGGCTTCATTACCACTAATGTTCAACTTTGATGTGGCTACATCATCAACTGTACAGTACCTCACAGAGGGTAGTAAACTATTACCAAATTATGATATTAAGTACCTGATGGGACTTGATGGTTTGAGTTTATTGCTGTTCATGCTGACTACCTTCATGGGACCCATTGTTATCCTTTCTTCCTGGACTTCGGTTTCTAAGCATCTTAGTGGTTATTTGTCCATGCTGCTCATTCTAGAAACTGCTTCACTTGGTGTATTTGCAGCATACGATCTGGTTGTTTTCTACATCTTCTTTGAATTGTCACTTATACCGATGTATTTCTTAATTGGTATTTGGGGTGGAGCAGATAGGATTAAGGCTACACTAAAATTCTTTATTTATACACTAGTTGGTTCTTTAATCATGTTGGTTGCACTTATCTATCTGGGTTATGATGCAGGTGGATTTATGAATGGCGTAACCTTCACCACTGACTGGAGATTCTTATCCAGCGCTTATTATAGAATCGGGCTTGAGCAGCAAACCTTCTTATTTCTCGCTTTTGCACTTTCATTTTGTATCAAAGTGCCACTGTTTCCTTTTCACACTTGGTTGCCATATGCCCATACAGAAGCTCCAACAGCAGGTTCTGTAGTACTGGCAGCAATCATGTTGAAAATGGGTACTTATGGTTTACTTAGATTCTGTTTACCAATTTTCCCAAATGCATTTACTGAATTTGCACCAATAATGGCCGTGCTTGCTGTAATTGGTATTATATATGGCGCACTGGTTGCCATGGTTCAAAAGGATGTAAAAAAGCTGGTTGCTTACTCATCTGTAAGTCACCTTGGCTTTGTTGTACTGGGTATATTTGCACTAAACACTATTGCAGTACAAGGTGCGCTGATCCAAATGATTAATCATGGTCTTTCGACTGGCGCATTATTCCTTATTGTTGGGATGATTTATGACCGACGTCATACCAGAATGATCAGTGACTTTGGTGGAATTGCAAAAGTTGTTCCCGTTTTTGCAGTTATGTTTATGATTGCGACATTCGCTTCAATAGGCTTACCTGGTTTAAATGGATTTGTGGGTGAATTTCTGATTCTGAACGGATCTTTCTTCTCTGAGATATATGACAACCCGGTATATGCCATACTTGGTGCGACAGGGGTAATTCTTGCCGCAGTATATATGTTGTGGATGTTCCAAAGAGTAATGTTCGGCCCAATTACGCATGAGGAGAATAAGGTGCTGAAGGATTTGAATGGTAGAGAAATTGGACTCTTATTACCACTAATGCTCTTTATGATTTGGATTGGTATCCGTCCTGTAGACTTCATGAAGTATTCTGAGCAGCAGGTTACAGATCTTATCATAGTTTCTAAGCAGAAAAGCATTGCTACACTGGAAGAAGCAAATGTTGAAGAAATGCCAGATTGGACAGCTAAGTTATATGGAGTTGTAAAAGACAACAACGAACAATTGGTTTCAAATCAATGATTACTGAAATGCCAGAAGTTCTATCTCTAGAGGATATTGAAAATGGGCTAATGACCCTGCCAGGTTGGAGTTTTGAAAATGACTCCTTAATAAAAGAGTTCTTATTTGACGATTTTGTTCAGGCTATGGGTTTTATAGTACAAGTGGGGATTGAGGCTGAAAAATCAGGGCATCATCCGGAATTATTCAATGTGTATAATAAAGTTATTATTACACTCAGAACACATGATGTCGGTAATAAGGTATCTGATAAAGATCTTGGGCTTGCATCAAAAATTGAATCACTAGTTTAGCATTAAATGGATTACTTAGGCGATATTTATTCTTTTTTACCAGGTGTTATTACAGGTGTAGCTGGTCTTGTTGTAATACTTGTTGAAGCATTTCGAAAAGAAACCAGTATTCCATTCTGGATCACCTCCCTAAGTTTATTAGCTGCGTTATACTTCAGCATAAATTCTATTGTTGAGCCTTCGGGTTATTCATTTATGAATATGTTAGCCTATGGGGGACCAGTTGCATTTGGTTGGGTAATAATTCTATTAAGCTCTCTATTCTGTGTATTTATCTCTCAGGATTATTTGCAAGACATCGATCATAACTATGGTGAGATTTATGCTTTAATACTCTTTGCAACCACAGGCATGCTATGCCTTGCAGGGGCAAACGACATGATCACATTGTTTATTGGATTAGAGACAATGTCTATCTGTCTATATGTAATGGCAGGCCTGATAAGAGAAGAAAAAGAAGGAGCAGAATCAGCTCTTAAATATTTCTTATTGGGTGCTTTTTCAACAGGGTTCCTACTCTATGGTATTTCTTTAATTTATGGTGCAACCGGGACAACAAGTCTACCGGCTATATCTGAAGCTGCATCTACTGATCTACTCTTTATTGCCGGAGCTGCTCTTTTATTAATTGGATTCCTCTTTAAAGTTTCAGCGGTTCCATTTCATATGTGGACTCCAGATGTTTATCAGGGAACTCCAACAACACTTACTGCCTACATGGCAACTGCTTCAAAAGCAGCTACATTTGTCGCATTTATTCTGGTACTTACCAGAGCTTTTGACGGAAACGAAGAGCTACAACTACAAAGTATTTTTATTGGGATTTCAGTAGTTACCATGATTGTTGGTAATGTTGTTGCTATGGCTCAGGATAATGTAAAGAGAATGCTTGCTTACTCGTCAATTGCTCATGCTGGCTATATTCTGGTTGGTCTCAGCGCCGGTACAACAGAAGGATATAGTGCTGTATTATTTTATCTCTTTGCTTATTCGGTAATGAATGTGGGTGCATTCGGTGTAATTGCATACTACGAAAGAAATAAAGGTCTCGATTTTTCTGAAGTACAGAACTATGCTGGATTAGGTTTTCAGCGTCCAATAATGGGTGTAATGTTATCTGTATTTCTATTCTCCCTTGCCGGCATCCCGCCATTTATTGGTTTCATAGGAAAGTATTATGTTTTCGCAGCAGCGATTAATGCCGACCTAATCTGGCTTGCTGTTGTTGGTGTTCTTGCCAGTGCTGCAAGTGTGTATTATTACCTGCGAGTGATGGTATTTCTATACTTTAAGGAAGCGCATAAAGAGGTTACACTGTTTGACCCGACTTTTATGACAAAGGGCGCTATCTCGATCCTGGCTATACTAACTCTCTACTACGGAATCGAACCACTTCTACCTGTAAACGGATTGATTGATATCATCAATTCATTCTATCAATTCGGTGGATATCATACTCTTTAATTCATTTGAATAAAGAGAAAAAAGCGATATCTTATTAGGCTCTGTTACTCGGGCAAAGTGCATCGGGTGACTGTTTTCAACTGAAGACAACCAAAGACAAAACATATGAATTATTACGAGCTAACCTATATCGTCAATCCAGTATTGGAAGAAGACGATTACAAAGCCGTTGTTGAGAAGTACAAAAAATTACTCAGCGATAACGGTGCTGATATCGAGGAAATCGATGAATGGGGCCTTCGCCAGCTGGCCTATGAAATGGACAAAAAAGGAAGCGGTTATTATGTGAATGCATATTTCCATGCACCTGCAACGGCTATTTCTGCATACGAAAGAATGATGAGAATCGATGATAACATTCTCAGATTTCTAACTCTGAAGTACGATGCTAAAATGCTTCGTCACAGAGAGCTTCAAAAGAAAAATGAACTACCGAGTATTTTTGAACCAGTTCAAACTGAAGAATAAGCAGAAAGGAAATAGGACATGATTAAGAATCCATCGCATCCAAAGAAAGGTTATCAAAAAACCAGAGAATGTCGTTTTACCAAAAATGGCGTTGAGTATATCGATTATAAAGATGTCGATACATTAAAAAGATTTATTAACGACCAGGGTAAAATTCTACCACGTCGTGTAACTGGAACCAGCTCAAAGCATCAGAGACAACTTGCAACTGCTATCAAGCGTGCAAGATTTATTGGTCTCATTCCATTTGTTGCTGAAAACTTACGATAGATAAGAGGTTCTCGAAATGAAAGTTATACTTAAAGAAGACGTAGAAAAATTAGGATATGCTGGTGACCTTGTTGAAGTTAAAGACGGTTACGGCAGAAATTTCCTAATTCCACAGGCTAAAGCAGTACTTGCTACTAAGTCTGCACTTAAAGAGCATGAGCGAATGCAACAGTATGCTGAGCTTAAAGCAGAAATCACTGTAGACAATGCAAAAGAATTAGCACAACAAATTGAAGCTAGTTCGTTAACATTATCAGTAACTACCGGAGAAGATGATAAGATCTTCGGTACTATTACTAATGCAAATATTGCAGAAGCTCTTGCAGAAAAAGGTATTGAAATCGATCGCCGAAAGATTACCTTAGATCAAGATGTAAAAGCTCTAGGTGAATACACTGCATCAGTTAACCTTTTAGGTGACATCAAACCGACTGTTAAATTCTGGGTAGTGAAAGCCGAAGCTTAAAAAGCTTTATTACCTGATTTATTATGAAATTATTCAATTCTATCGGTAGGGGAATGGCAATTATATTGCTATTCCCTTTTTTGTTATTAGCTCAGATACCTGATCCGGTAAAGTTTGAAGTAATTAACCAACCTGAGAAAGTTGAAGCTGGTTCGATCTTTAACATCACAATTGAGGCAAATATTGAAGGTATCTGGCATCTTTATTCGGTTGACAATCCAAAAGACGGCGGTCCATTCCCAACCAAATTTTCATCAATCTCCCCAAATGTTTTAATTGCCGGAGATGTAAAAGAATCAGCCCCGGACATAGAGTTTGATCCGAACTTCGAAGTTGAGCTAGGCTGGCACAGCACGCTTGCCACTTTTGAAATACCTATTGCACTTCATCCTGACTTACAGGGTGAAACCTTTTTTGAAATCGAAGCCTTCTATCAGGTCTGCGATGACAGGGTTTGTTTACCTCCAGCAAAAAAGATTATTCAAGCTTCTATAATTTTAGAAGGCGTTGCAGAGAATCCTGTTACAGGTTTTGGTGAGTCAGAAACAACTCCAAGTGATACAAGAAAGAATGCATCTCTGGGTAGTGATGGATTTCTATCCTTCTTCTGGCTTGCACTCACAGCCGGCTTTGCAGCCTTACTAACTCCCTGTGTATTCCCGATGATACCCTTAACGGTTTCATTCTTTTCAAAGCAGTCTGATGCTCAGGTAAAAGGAAATCCTGTTTCTAAAGCATTACTATTTGGTTTGATGATAGTTATAACCTTTACGGCCCTCGGAGCAATACTCGCGGCTGTACTGGGTGTCTCCGGTGCAAATAACTTTGCCAGTAACCCTTGGGTGAATCTCATGATTGGCTTAGTGCTTGTATTCTTTGCCTTCAGTTTACTAGGTATGTATGAATTACAATTACCACATCAGTTAACAAATTGGCTTAACAAAAAGAGTAATGAATCATCCGGAATAGCGGGTATACTCTTTATGTCACTTACCATTAGTGCAGTATCCTTTTCATGTACAGCGCCATTTGTGGGCGGTGTATTGGCGGCTACTGCCGGAGGAGAATGGTTTTATCCAATTATAGGGATGATTGGATTTTCAGCAGCTTTTGCTAGCCCATTCGTATTATTCGCCCTTTTTCCAAAATGGCTTGAGTCTTTGCCAAAAAGTGGATCATGGATGAATGTCGTTAAAGTTTTACTCGGATTTGTTGAGCTTGCGGCTGCATTTAAATTCATTTCCAATGCTGATCTAGTTTGGGGATGGGATCTGGTTTCTCGTCCATTTACCATAGCAGCATGGATTGCAATTTTCCTTCTTGCCGGTTTATATGTTCTTGGTGTATATGCTCTGAAGCATGAACAAAAACCAGAGAGCATTGGCCCGGGCAGATTACTACTATCAATTCCTTTACTACTATTCAGTTTCTATCTGATTCCTGGATTACTTGGTGCATCACTTGGTATCTGGGATGCTTGGCTTCCTCCTAAACAAGCTACAGATGTAAGCGTTGTAGCTTCAGTGAACGCGATATCAGGATCAAGAACTCTTTCTGAAGAAGGAAACTGGTCAGAAGATTATGCGCAATCTATTCTGGAAGCCAAAGCAGAAGGTGTTCCTGTATTAATTGATTTTACCGGCTATACCTGTACAAATTGCCGTGCAATGGAAGCAAATGTATTTCCTCTTGAGTCAGTACAACAACGATTTAACCAAATGAAGCTGGTTAGATTATTCACAGATGATGGTGTTGATGGAGAAAAAAACCAGATGTTTCAGTTTGAATTAACGGGAACAGTTGCCCTTCCAACATATACCATAGTTGATCCGGAAAATGAGGAAATTTTAAATCAGCTTATTGGTTATTCAAATGAAGAAGAGTTCGTATCTTTTCTTGACCTTGCTTTAAGCAGATACAAAGATTCAAACTAAGACCTGTTATATTCGATTTACCGCTACTTACTCTTGAACACAGTATAGTATTCTGAAATCGATCAGCTCACTTACCGTTGCGCTGTGCGCATGTATGATGTTTATAAACATCAATGATGCTCATGCCCAGCAGATCAGCTCAATGCGAAAGGTTATACAACCATTCAGCAAGAATTCCTCAGTATATCTTGGTAACTGGGTAATAGAAGAGAGTATCACTGTCAAAAAGAACAATCTTCAACTGGATGACACCTTATGGTCATTCAATCCAATGAGTGGATTCTGGGCATTAAAAAATGACAGCAAGATTGAATTTCAGGAGACAGATAGTCTGATTATCACCTATCAATCAGTGCTGATTTTTATAAACAGAACCTATTCCAATTATCAGGTTGTCACTGATAGATCATTTTTAACGGATAGTAGTAGTGAACAGGTAAATAGGTTTGAATCAAACGTCATCGGTAATCAGAATTCATATGGTGGTGAGCTACAGCAATCCGGTAGTTTGACCCGTGGATTTACTGTTGGGTCAAATCAAGATTTTGCACTGGAAAGTGGTCTGCAGTTTCAATTGGATGGTAAGTTGACTGAAGATGTAAGTATTTCAGCTGCCTTAACTGACAAAAGTTTACCCATTCAACCGGATGGGAGCACGCAGAATCTTCGTGAATTTGACAGAGTTTTTATTCAGGTGGAATCAAATGCAGCTCGTTTACAAATGGGTGATGTGGACCTTAGATTTCAGAATACAGAATTCGCTAGAATTAACAGACGGCTTCAGGGAGCTAACGGGCAAATCAACTCAAAGTATGGAGATTATACTTCAGCATTGTCTGTTGCAAGAGGTACATTTAGAAGAGAGTTTTTTCAGGGTCAGGATGGATTGCAGGGACCTTACAGACTCACAGGGCGAAATGATAGACAATTCGTAACTATACTGGCTGGTTCTGAGCGAGTTTATATTAATGGCAGGGAAGTTGTTCGAGGTGCTGAAAATGATTACATCATCGATTATGGGATTGGTGAAATCTATTTTACCAACAACATGCTCATTAAGGATGAAAGCAGAATCAATGTTGAATATCAATATTTGGATCAGGATTTCACAAGAACACTTGTTGCAGCTGAGGGAAGGGAAGATGGACTTCTGGATGGTCGTTTAAATGTGGGTGTGACTTTTCTGAGAGAAGCGGATGGTGATAATTTACTATCTCAAAGAGCTTTAACCGCTGATGATATCAATGTTCTAAAAAATGCTGGTGATAATCTTGGCGTTGCTATAACTAGTGGAGCTGATTCAGTAGATCTCTCAGCTAATCTCAATGAAGTTTTATATGCTAAAATGGATACACTGTTTAATGGGCAGGTATATGAGATATTTAAACACCTTCCAGGATCACCAGAAGCTGTCTTTACAGTTAATTTTTCCAGAGTCGAGAGTGGAAATGGGAGTTATCAAAGGGTAGGTGGAGCTGTAAATGGATTGCTATTTGAATGGGTGGGTCCTGCTAATGGAGATTATGAACCATTCCGGCAACTGCCGGCACCTTTACTGCAGCAAATGGCGTCAATCGATAGTAGATTTAAAGTAAGCGATAAGATTGAGTTGTATGGGGAATGGGCAGGTAGCTACACTGATCTAAACAGGTTTTCTGACATAGATGATGATGATAATACTGATATAGCATACTTATCTGGGATCTCAATTAATGATCTTCCCTTTGCAACTGGAACTGCAGCATTAAATGTTCGGAGGAGATTTTCAGGGGGTAATTTCTCATTCTTTGATAGAACAAGAGATATCGAATTTGCAAGGCAATGGAACTTATCTTCCTTCAACCAAAGCGAGGAAACACTGGATGAGGTGCAACTAAGTTTAAGTAATAGAAAAGTACAATCTTCATTGAATTATGGAGCTCTACAACGATTCGGTTTAGATTCAAAACGACAGTCATTAGACTTAAATACAACATCAGGGTCAAAACTGAATCTTAGTTATGATCAAGACTTTGTGCAAAGTAAGGATGAAGTTATATCCGAGAATGCAAATTGGTTCAGAAATATTGCGACACTGGAATATCATACTACATTCCTAAATAATGATTTCAAGCCAAACTTCTACTATGAGCAGGAAAACCGAAAACAGAGAGATGCCCAAAACGATTCATTATCTAATAGCTCATTTAGTTTTCTGGAAATAGGTCCGGGATTCAGCTACACCATAAATAAGTTAGAGTTAGGCAGTCGAATAATCTATCGCAGAGACGATTTAGTTAATCGGAATAACCTAAAAAAAGCTTCTGAAGCTTTGGAACAGAATTATTTTATGAATGTGCGTCTCTCATCTTACTTCAGAACGGAACAGCAGATTACTTTAAGGAATAAAACATTTACTGAAGATTTTGAACAATTAGGCAACTTAAATAGAAGAGGTATTCTGATCAGATCAAATACCCGTTATCAGCTAAAATCAGAAGCGCTTAGCGGTTCATTCTTTTATGAAACCAACACAGAAAGACGCGCTATACTACAGGAATCATATATAGAAGTGGGACCGGAGCTGGGACTTTTTACATGGAATGATCTTAATGATGATGGAGTGCAACAGATCGATGAATTTTTTCCAGAACTAACTCCAAATGAAGGGACATTTATAAGGCAATTCCTTCCATCTGATCAGTTACTACCCATTATTACATTAAACCTAAGGCTTCAGAATGAAATAAGTCCATTCAAAACTTTAAGTAGTAAATGGCTTCAGCAGTTAAGGTTAAACTCAAGAATTACTGTCAGAGAAAGCAGTACATCAGATAACCTTTCGGATATTTATCTGTTAAAGGTTAATTCATTCAGAAATGATTCAACTACCATACAGGGGAACTTATTTATTGAAAAGGAGCTGGATTTATTTCCTGACTATGATGATGTAGAGATGCAGTTGAGTTTTCAGGATAATAGATCACTTAATCAAAGAAGTGGGGAAGTACAAAAGCTTGATTCAAAATACTATCGTTTAAATTTCGAAGTGAGACCCCTTTGGAGATATGGTCTCATTTTAAGGTCTGAATATGGATTTAATAAATCGATAAGTGATAGACTTATTAACAGAAACTTTGATATTGATGAGCTGAATATTGAACCCGGTTTCAATATTATTTTTAACAGATCCTTTTCTTCTACACTAACTCTCACACTGTCTACAAAAAAAGATCGCTTGCCAGCTGAAGAGGTTTCAGCACAAATGCAGAAAATAAAATTAGAATCCAGAGCTTTTTTATTTAGAAAAATTCAGACCAATTGGAAGGCTGAATTCAGAAATGTGAACCTCAAAAATCAATCAAGTAGCTTCGGAATTTTTGAACTTACTGAGGGACTTGGAGAGGGGCGGAATATGATCTGGGGGGTCAACGCAAGTTACAATGCGAGCCGTCTGATAAGGTTTACATTAAATTACGATGCAAGAACTGTGTCTGGGTCAATGCCAATTCATACCGGAAAGTTTACCATAAGTGCAATTTTCTAAGCGTATTAAGCGAATTTTAGTAATTCATTAAACCTTCATTTCGTGTGTTATTATTTAACATTTAAAGGATTGAGTGCTTTGACATTTATTTTAAAATGACCTATTCTTTTGCCTCATTTTCTAACAAGTATAAACACAAACTTTTATAATCGGAGTGAACATGGCAACGTCGATTGCTCTTTTGCTTTATCAAGCAGCAGATGAAAACTTTTTTAACGTAATTGTTGCAAAATTTAATGAGGGTGGTGGATGGATGTGGCCAGTATTGGTTGCCCTTATTTTAGGTCTTGCAATCGTTATTGAACGTATTATTACACTTAACCTTGCAGATATTAACACTCGTAAGTTCATCCTGGATGTACAGGAAGCACTTCAGAATGGTGGTGTTGAAGCAGCTCAGGATCTATGTGCTCAAACAAGAGGCCCTGTAGCTTCAGTATTCCAGGCTGGTCTTCTTCGTTACCACGAAGGTATTGACGCTGCTGAGAAAGCAATCTCTGCTTATGGTTCAATTGAAATGAGCTTCCTTGAAAGAGGACTTGTTTGGTTGTCTCTATTTATCGCTATTGCACCACTACTTGGATTCCTTGGAACGGTAGTTGGTATGATTGAGGCTTTCGATGCGATTGAGCAAGCACAAGATATTTCTCCTTCCATTGTAGCGAACGGTATTAAGGTTGCCCTTCTTACAACTGCTGGTGGTCTTGTATCAGGTATTATTCTTCAAATTGGTTACAACTATTGTGTATCCAAAATTGACAGAATGATTTCAGAAATGGAAGAAAGTTCAATTACTCTAATCGATTCAATCGTACTTCTTGCTGAAGGTAAGCCACTGGTTCAACCTAGTGCGTCTACCGATGCTGACGAAGAATAACTTTAATACTTAAAAGGAATCATAATGGTTAGTGCTATAGCTGTTGGTTTTGCATTATTTATGGTTGGAATTGGTATCCTGGGCATGTTAGTGGCCGGTATCAAAGCTCTATCCCAGGGTAAGCAAGACTTGAAAAAGATCGTAATGATGGCCGTTCCTTTTGTTGTATTTGGTATTTCCTTTACTGTAATCGGACAGCCAGTTGAAGCTGGTGTAATCACCATGCTATTCTTAATGGCAGCCATGTTAGTGCTTATTGCATTCACTGGCTTGCGTGGCATTTTAAAATTCTAGCATATGTTGCTTAAGAAACGAAAAAGAGAGGACGCCGAAATTAATGGTTCCTCTCTTGCGGATATTGCATTCCTACTTCTCATTTTCTTCCTAGTGACGACTACTATAAATGTGGATACGGGTATTGGTTTGGTTTTACCACCACCACCGGATCCATCTCAGGAGCCGCCACCAATTCGTCAGAGAAACCTTCTGAACATTCTGGTGAATGCTCAGGGACAGGTACTACTCGACGGACAGCCTGCAAGTGTTACACAGGTTAAGGATAAAGTGAAGGAGTTCATTGACAACCCTGCAAACAACGCTGAATTAGCAGAATCACCTCAAAAGGCGATTATCTCAATTAAGACTCAAAGACAGACTCCTTACAGGATCTACATTGATATGCTTGATGAGGTTAAATCGGCCTATCGTGAATTGAGAGATCAACTCTCTCAACAGAGATACGGTGTGCTATTCAATGTTCTGGAAGAAAATTCTGAGCAGCAGGAATTTGTTAAGGACGCTTATCCTCAGAAAATATCAATCGCCGAACCGGACGATACCTAAGGAGATTATTAATGGGAAATTTTCAAAAGAAATCAGCCAATACGAAGCAAGAAATCCCGACGTCGGCAATGCCGGATGTGGTATTCATGCTTCTTATCTTCTTCATGGTAACAACGGTTCTTCGAGAAGTTGAATTGAAAGTTCGTGTTACACTAACGAACGCGCAGAATATCGAAAAGATCGAGCAGAAGAGATACGTAACATACGTATACATCGGGCCTGAAGTACTTCAAGACCGTCAGCTTGGTGATGACAAAGTTCAGATTGATGACGCTATTGTTGAAGATATTTCAGCAATTAGAAATATCATGTATGATAAATTGTTAGAGCAACCAAGATTGATCGTATCACTCCGAGTCGATGAGGACTCCGAATTCGGACTTCTCACAGATGTTCAAATGGAGTTACGACAGGCTGGTACCTTGCGTATCAACTACTCTACTAAAAGAGAACTCTGATCTTTTTTACACAAAATTGAAGGGCATTTGCACTTATGTGTAAATGCCTTTTTTATTTTATAGACTACAAGGAATTATCAAGTGAGCGAATTTCAAAGTATCCAGAGTATTGGAAGATCAGGATTGATAGATGAAATCAAGTCCGTTCTTAAAAGCAGAAATCCCAGAATTGTATTTGGGATTGGAGATGATTCAGCTGTTTTAAGTCCAGAACCAGGTAAACAAGTTCTATTTTCATCAGAAAGTTTTATCGAAGGCATCGACTTCGATATTTCATATTCACCCCTAAACCATCTTGGTTATAAGTTATTATCAGCTGTAATCAGCGATATTTATGCAATGAATGCCCGTCCCATTGCTGCAAATATCAATATTTCTGTGCCCAATAAGTTTTCAGTGCAAATGGTCAAAGATCTATTTATGGGTTTTGACTCCTGCTGTGAAGTCCATGAAATGCAAATTTCCGGTGGCGACTTAAATGCCAGCTTTTCTAATCTTGTGATTTCTATTAGTGCAATTGGCGAAGCTGAGGATGATAAACTTATATATAGATCTGGCGCTCAAATTGACGATGCTATTTGTATCACTGGAGATCTTGGTGGTGCGATTGCAGGTTTGAGAATTCTCATGCGTGAGAAACAAATATGGCAGGAAGATAGTAGTGGGCAGTTCAGTCCTGAACTTGAACATTATGAGTATGTCGTTCGCAGACAATTGGTACCTGAAGCACGAAAGGATCTTATTGACACATTTCAGGAATTAGATATCCTGCCAAGCTCCATGATTGATATCACCAAAGGTCTATCAAACGAGTTAATTGAGTTATGTAAGAGCTCAAAAAGAGGTGCCCGCCTGTATGAGGCAGCAATCCCGGTTTCAGTTGACACAAGGAACGTTGCTAATGAGCTTCAGGAAGATGTAATGAAGTATGCCTTTTTTGGTGGTGAAGATCTGGAAATGCTATTTACACTTCCAAAAGAAGAAATTGAGGTATTTGGTAAACATTTTGCCGACTTTAGTGTAATAGGTAAAATTGCACCTGAAGGAGAAGATATACTAATTCAGACAGCTGAGGGTGATATAGTCGCTCTGGATGAATTGTCATATTAAATTACATGGCACGTTTTTTGCGACATGAACGTATAGTTAATGGAATTAAAGTAAACTCCCTTAAGTTTAATCAGTCTTATCCCTGTTTTTTTAGAATCACGAGTATTTAATGGCAGACAACAAGAAAAAAGATCCAAAGAATCAGAATCCAAACAAAAGACCTAATAAAGGACCACGTTTCCCAACATGGTTAATCCTTGTCCTATTCGCTTTTCTGATTTTCATCAATTTCCTTACAAGTAATTTCGAAAACGCTAACAGAATCAAGTACAGCGAGTTTTTGGATTATGTTGAAAAAGGTTATGTCGAAGAAATTCAAATCACCAATGGAATAAATATAACCGGTGTATACAGCCAAAAAGCTATTGATGATGGTATTGTAAACCTGCCAGCAACAAATGAATCTCCATTGACTTTTGGGCAGGAAGAGCTAACTAAAGTTCGCTTCTCTTCAACAATGCTCAGGGGTGATGATATACGACCTATTCTTGATGAAAACGGTGTTGTTTATGATGCCAGAGTGGAAGAAGACTGGTTCAGTGGTATTTTTGTTTGGCTAATCATGATCGCTCTTGCGGTAGGCTTCTGGGTATTCATTTTCAGAAGAATGAACCCTGGGCAACAGGTATTGAATATTGGAAAGAACAAAGCTTCACTCTATGACAAGCAGACGGAGAACAAAGTCTCTTTCAAGGATGTAGCCGGACTCGAAGAAGCAAAAGCTGAAGTTGAGGAAGTTGTTGAGTTTTTAAAAAACCCGAAGAAATTCACTAAGCTTGGTGGTACACTTCCTAAGGGTGTTCTGTTAGTAGGGCCTCCGGGCACGGGTAAAACCCTTCTTGCTAAAGCAACAGCTGGTGAAGCTGACGTACCATTCTTCAGTTTAAGTGGTTCTGATTTTGTTGAGATGTTTGTAGGTGTTGGCGCAGCAAGAGTACGTGATCTCTTCAAACAAGCCAAAGAGAAGGCTCCATGTATTATTTTCATTGATGAGATTGATTCCATTGGGCGTAGTCGTGGAAAGGGCATGATGATGGGTTCAAACGATGAGAGAGAGAACACCTTGAATCAGTTGCTAAGTGAGATGGATGGTTTTAATTCTGACCAGGCTGTAATTATTATGGCTGCAACAAACCGACCAGATATCCTGGATACAGCTTTGATGAGACCAGGTCGATTTGACAGACAAATTCTCATTGATAAACCAGACTTGAATGGTAGGGTAGAAGTATTAAAAGTTCACGTGAAGAATCTTAAGATGTCAAAGAAGATTGATCTACGTGTCATCGCGTCTCAGACACCTGGTTTTGCTGGTGCTGAACTAGCAAACTTGAGTAATGAAGCTGCGCTAATAGCTGCTCGAAGCGGGAAAAAGCAGATTGAGATGATTGATTTTCAAGAGGCAATTGAAAAAGTTGTTGCCGGGCTTGAGAAGAAGAATAAAATCATTTCACCTGAAGAAAGAGAAATTGTTGCCTATCATGAATCTGGTCATGCAATTGTTGGATGGTATCTTGAGCATACTGATCCTGTATTGAAGGTTAGTATTGTACCAAGAGGATTAGCTGCACTAGGGTATACTCTTCAAACACCTCTAGAGGATCGCTTCCTGATGACAACGGAAGAGCTTAATGAAAAGATATGTGCGCTTCTTGGAGGCAGAGTTGCTGAAGAAATTATTTTCGGTAAAATCTCAACAGGTGCCCAGAATGATCTTGAGAGAATTACCAATATGGCTTATGCCATGGTTGCTGATTTCGGAATGAGTGAAGAACTTGGTTATATCTCACTTAGAGATTCAAATAACCCAGAAGGTAGCTTCGGATTCAATAAGAAATTCTCTGAGCACACCAATGAGGTAATAGACAAAGCCGTTCGCCGAATCATAATGGATAATTACGAAAAAACTTTTGCTCTGCTTAATAAGCATCGCGAGCAGTTAGACATCATGGCCAAAACACTTCTTGAGAAAGAAGTTCTTAACCATTATGATTTAAGAAACCTATTGGGAGAGCGTCCTCATGGAAGGTATCCTGAAGGTTTGTTTGATGGTCCGGCTCATCCGGAAAATGGTGTAGAGAATGGTGTAAATGGCACTTCTGAAGAAAAAGAATCAGAAAAAAAAGCCAAGAAGAGTAAAGACGAAAAATAAAAGTCGCCCACTTAACATTCCGATAATCTACGGGTAACAGAATCATAATAGTCGGTTAACCTTACGAAAATCAGTGTGTCATATTATGTGCTACAACAAAAGTAACACATAAATCAGCACACAAAGTGACACACAAAATATTTCGACTTAGACACACTCTTCTCCCTCTGGTTACCCTTTTTCTTTCAACCTCAATTTTTGCCCAAAATGGTAAAATTACCGGTGTAGTAGTTGACGCTGAATCCGGCGAAACTCTTATCGGTGCAAACGTTGTAATTGAAGGAACACTCAAAGGAACTCAGACGGATCTTGATGGTAAATATACTATCAACAATTTAGAGCCAGGTACTTACAACGTTGTTGTGAGTTACATTTCATTCACAAAACAGACTATTACGGGAATTGAAATTGCACCTGATCAGGTAGTTAAATTAGATATACAGCTTCAACCGGAAACAGAGTTATTAGAAGAAGTTGTAGTAACAGCTTCTGCAGTTCTAAATAATGAAGCTGGTTTACTAAGACAAAGACAAAAATCAATCTCCTTCTCTGATGCAATTAGTTCAGAAGCACTAACTAAAAGTGGTTCTGGTGATGCAGCGGCTGCCCTGACAAAGGTTACAGGGGCTTCTGTCGTTGGAGGTAAATATGTTTATGTTCGCGGACTTGGTGACAGATACGCATCAATTCAATTGAATGGTATTGAGCTACCAAGTACAGATCCAGATAGAAAGACATTTCAGCTTGATCTTATACCATCTTCACTTCTGGATAATATCAATACGATAAAGACCTTTACTCCTGATAAACCAGGAAGTTTCTCAGGTGGTATTGTTGATATCAACACTAAATCTTTTCCAGAAAAACTTCAGTTTGATCTATCATTTTCAGCTAGATATAACACTCAATCATCATTTATAGATGATTTTATCAGTGGGGCTGAGTCCGACACTGATGTGTTTGGCTTCGATGATGGCCAAAGAGATATCCCTGGTATTTTTAGAGATACATCCCTTGTAATTCCTCCAACAATTTTAGCAAGAAGAAATGACTCTCTTGCTACCATAATAAATAATACCAGTCGTGCATTTAATGGCGATATGGCACCTGTTGAAAGATCAATACCTATTGATCATTCATTTTCAGTGTCTTTGGGTAATGAGACTTCATTATTTGGCAAACCTCTTGGCTATCTTGGTTCTGTCACATATAGCCGTTCTTATCAGTTTTATGATGATGGTGATGTTGGTCGTTTCAACTTAACTGACCCTGAAAATTCCAATGAATTAACTGTACTTCAGGACTATAATGATATTAGGGGTACTGACGAAGTTAATATTGGTGGGCTGATTAACTTTCAGTATAAACTTAGTGATGCTCATAAATTAAGTACAAATTATTTCCAGAGTCAGAGTGGTAATAATAATGGTCGTATTCAGAATGGTGTCTGGCCGGATGAATTAGGTTTCGCAGAACCTGGAATTTTTCAACAGCGTACGAACACAGTTGTTGGTTATACAGAAAGAAGTCTAAGAAATTTCCAGTTTAGTGGAGAGCACTACTTTGAAAATATTCTCGGCGCCAAAATTGACTGGACTTTTGCAAAAGCAAGGACACAACAAGAAGAACCTGATTTAAGGTTTATTTCTTATTACCAAAACCAGTTGTTTGCAGGTGCAGATACAAATAAGGTAATCAGATCTGCTGGGTTCTCATTTCCTGCCAGAATTTTCAGAGACTTAACAGAAGATAATACCTCCTTTGTTGCTAATCTTGAGATTCCAGTCGAGGTAAACGGTAGAACTGCAAAATTGAAAATGGGTGGTGCATACAGTACTACTGACAGAGAATTCAGAGAAAATTTCTTCTTTATCGATCCAAATCAGGCGCTCTTCACTCAACTAGACGGCGATGTTAACGAATTCTTTAGTACAAATTATAGGGGAGCGATTGACACAACTGTAAGTGGTGCAGGGAACAGATATACATTTGGTAATACTGTTACTGACAATACTCAGGACAGAAACAACTATGATGGCGAGACCGAGATTACAGCAGGTTATTTCATGGTTGAATTGCCAATAACTGATGAATTGAGATTTGTCGGTGGTGCCAGACTAGAAACAGCAACTCTTTCGATTACTAGCTTCGATACCACAACATCAATTTCTACTATTGATGGTGTAACAGCAAGGCGCCCAACTGGTCAGGGAAATCTAGATAATACTGATCTTTTGCCGTCTATTAACTTTATCTATGCACTTGGCGATAATTCAAACCTTAGACTGGCTTTGACAAGAACTATTGCCAGACCAAATCAAAGAGAAATCGCTCCTTTTGCTTCATTTGAATTTATTGGTGACTTCCAGAAACTCGGTAATGTTAATCTGGAAAGAACACTTATTACCAACTATGATGCCCGTTGGGAGATTTTCCCCAGACCCGGTGAAGTATTTGCACTATCTATTTTCTATAAGCAGTTAGAAAATCCAATTGAATTAGGTTTCGCTCCTACTGCTATCCCAACTAATGCAATATTACAGTATCAAAATGTTGATGAAGCAGAGATTTTGGGTATGGAATTCGAAATCAGGAAAAATTTAGATTTCCTAGGGCAGGCATTTGAAAAATTCAGTGTTGGAGGTAATCTTTCACTTGTTCAGTCAGAAATTTCAATCCCACCTGAAGAAATTGCACAGCGTCCTGATACTACCGATACAAAAAGAGTATTACAGGGACAATCACCATATATAGTTAACCTGAATTTCGGATATGATGATCTGGACACAGGTATAAGTGCAGGTTTTTACTTCAACGTATTTGGTAAAAGACTGTCTAACGTAGGTTTTGGAACACTTCCAGATGTATTCGAACAGCCAAGACCACAGTTGGATTTCGTGAGCTCTAAAGACTTCGAAAATCTTAGCATAAGCTTTAAAGTTCAGAATATTCTAAACCCTGAGACCAGATTTACACATGAGTTTCGAGGGAATGAGGCCGAATTTTATGCATTTAGGAATGGTATTTCATTCTCATTTGGGGTCTCCTACGGTTTTTAATCCTTAACACACACACAAATCAAAAACAAACATATGAAGCGCTTATTTACTACACTTCTATTTGGTGTTTTGATTTCAACTGGCTTGTTTGCTCAAGTTGTTGTTACATCAGACATCACTACAAATACGACGTGGACTGCATCTAATGAGTACGTTTTAGACGGACTTATTTTTGTGGATTCACTAGTTACACTTACTATCGAGCCTGGTACTGTTATCAAGGCTAGATCAAATGCTAACATCACTACAGGTGATGATGCATCTGCCCTCATAATCAGAAGAGGTGCAATGATCGATGCTCAAGGTACCTCAACAAATCCAATCATCTTTACTTCTGAATTTGATGATGTAACTGTAGCAACTGATACTGATGAGTCTGATAGAGGACTTTGGGGTGGTCTTATAATCCTAGGTAGAGCTACAACTAACGAAACATCTCAGAATGTTCAAATAGAGGGTATTCCTTTAACTGATCCAGCTGCATACGGTGGTACTGACGATGCGGATAACTCTGGTACACTACGTTATGTATCTATCCGTCATGGTGGTTTCTCAATCTCAGGTGTTCCTGGTGATGAGATCAACGGTCTGACAATGGGCGCAGTTGGTTCTGGTACAACTATCGAAAAGATTGAAGTTTTTGCTAACCTTGATGACTGCTACGAGTGGTTCGGTGGTACAGTAAACACCAAATATCTTGTAGGTGCCTTCTGTGGTGATGATACTTTTGATTATGATCAAGGTTTCCGTGGCCAGCACCAGTTCTGGTTCTCAATACAGGCAGCTGATGAAGCTGGACGTGCAGGCGAGCATGATGGTGGCGACACTAACGAGACAGGTACTCCTTACGCTATCCCAGTTATTTCTAACGTTACATACATCGGTTCAGGTGCTACGGCAACTGGCGTAGGTGGCGACGGTAACGACAGAACATTTGCTATCCGC
>CBFHVG010000004.1:0-22423 GCA_965659005.1 uncultured Balneolaceae bacterium | reverse complement strand
GGTTAGCGAAATCAGAGCAACACACGGTGGTATTGGAAAAATCAGTAAAATGGGTTCCACTTACGAATGGGAACAGCGTAAGCAAAATGTAGGCTATATTCAGGTATCTGTAACTCCCAAGGGTGAATACAGCAAAGTGTCGATCAACTCTAATTATAATATTCATAGTAGAGTGTATGGTTTCTTTGGTGCTATGGTTGGTCTGCCAGCCTTTACCCTTCTTTCGGAAGCTTTCATTCAGCAGCAAGAAATTTCTGTGCTGTTCACCTTCCTTGGAGGATTTCTGGGATGGTTTGGATCCAGGTTTATCGTCAAAAACTGGATGAAAAAGAAAACCAAAGTATTAGAGTATATGGCTAAAAGAGTATCAAATGTGATTTCTAATCATAGCCCTGAAACTTTACAGGGGCAGATTTCTATTGACGAAGGCTCTTATGAAGCAAATGATTTACAATCAACGAAATCTAAACAACGTACATCTAGATAATGTCTCCCAACAAGAAATATTCAATTAAAGAAGTTTCTCAAATTCTCGAGAGTGCAACTCAGATTCAGAAGAGTAAAGCAAAGGGTAATGAAAACGGGCTTTCTGCTCAAGAGATTCTTCAAATTGCCCGTGATTCTGGTATTGATGAACAAGCAATTATTCATGCAATTGATAACTTAGGAAGTCAAATTTCTGAAAACAATTATAGCTGGTTAAGAGGCACTAAAGAAGTATCAGTGGGTGAAACAATAAATCAGGAAATATCTGATGAGGATTGGACAGATGTTTTAAAAGTTGTTCGTAGGCTTTCGGGACCGGTTAACATAATTGAAAATGCAGGGCCAAATTATGAATGCGATCAGATGGTAGATGAGATCACATATTCTCATTTAGCATTGACATCCAAAAATGGAAAAAGTAGCATTGAATACAGCACTAACTGGACTAGTCTTAAACTCATTCTTCATTTTTTTCTTCTATTAGTTCCTACCATTGTGGGTATAGTTATTGGCTTGAAAAATGATTGGGTATGGCGCTTTGTTCTTGGAATGGGTTTAGCAGGAACACTGACAGGATTTGCTTTGGCCAGAAT
The DNA here is from genome assembly GCA_965659005.1 of uncultured Balneolaceae bacterium. Taxonomy (GTDB): domain Bacteria; phylum Bacteroidota; class Rhodothermia; order Balneolales; family Balneolaceae; genus CAYPTY01. The sequence continues at coordinate 21,344 of CBFHVG010000004.1, read as the reverse complement.
TGGCTTAAAAATGATATTTGAAAGCGAGAAAAGAAAAGCTAAAAGATTGGTAACAGAGATTAAATCCAGAATTCTCAGAAATGTAGAACCTCAAATTGAGATCGAAGAAGAGTCTGAACGATCAAATGAGGTCCAAAGCACTTCTTCTCCCAAAATCAGATCCTGAATCATTTAATCTGAAGGTTTTCCAGCACCATTTTCTCATCACAAATCCCATCCAGGAATGAGCTGATCCAAAAGTGAACGGAATCTCTTCTTCTCTGAACAAATTCATCACATGAGGAAAACAGTCCTTGAAGTTCCATTACCATGTACTTCACGTCATCGTAGATAGCCATCTTAATTTCATCATTTAGCTTCTGCCATCCCATTAGTTCAAAAGCTTCATTCATCAAATTCACTTCAGCTTTTGTTTCTTCTTTGATTTGCGATAGTACTCTATCAGCAAAAAGTTGACTTCCTTGTACTTTTAGGTTGTTTTTTACTGTTCTTGAGATCATCATGTACTCCTCTAAACTTGTGTTGGTTTTTTAATATTTACACAAGGATAATGACGAAGAGTGACATCATTGTGTCACCCTTATCTCATTTTATTTTCAAAAAGCTTTTTGGAAGAGAGTTTATTCCGGGTAAATGGACTTTTTGGCAGCCAGAAGTGTGTTTTTCATTAGCATGGCAACGGTCATTGGGCCGACCCCTCCCGGAACAGGAGTAATCCAACTTGCTTTTTCGCGAACAGAATCAAATTCTACATCACCTTCCAGCTTATACCCTTTTTCCGATTTTTCATCGGCTACTCTGTTAATGCCAACATCAATAACAATAGCTCCTTCCTTTATCATCTCGGCTTTTATTAAGTGAGGGTGTCCTGCTGCTACAATCAATATATCAGCAGTGATTGTGTGAAGAGTTAAATCCTTAGTAAACTTGTGGCAAATGGTAGTTGTTGCCTTTGCATAATCATTTTTTTCACGCGAAAGCATAACTGACATAGGAGTACCGACTATGTTGCTGGCCCCAATCACAACTGCATGCTTACTTTTAGTATGTATGCTATAATGCTTAAATAGCTCCATAATACCTGCAGGTGTACACGGTTTGAAACAAGGCTGCCCAATAGCTAAACGACCGACATTCATTGGATGAAACCCATCCACATCCTTTTTATAGTCAATACACTCGATAACATCCAGCTGAGATAAATGTGTGGGCAATGGAAGCTGAACAAGAATACCATCAATATCATCATCTTCATTGAAGCTTTTAATGACATCTTTTAATTCTTTAGCTGATACAGTATCAGGAAGAATTTTTGTACCTGTTTCGATACCAACTTCTTCACAGGCTCTAGTTTTTGCCCCGATATAAACCTTTGATGCAGGGTCATCACCAACTAACAGCACTTGAAGAAATGGAGCACGTTGTCCACGCGATATCCAGTCATTTACATCTTCTTTAACCCGTTGCCTTACGAGGTTTGCTACATGTTTACCATCTATGATCTGCCCTGCCATATTATCGTTTGATATCGAGTTGTTTGATTTTATTATATATGTGACTTCGCTGAAGGCCTATTGATTCGGCCGTTTTCGAAATGTTCCAATTGTGCTTCTCCAGCTGTCTCTTTAAAAATAAGCGTTCTGCTTTAGCTTTAAAATCATGAAATAATTCGATACTGCTTGTCAAATCCTGAACATCTTTAACAGAATTCTCAGTGATGGTTGAATTAACATCAGATTCGGTAATTGTACTGTTATCAGACATAACAGCTAGTCGCTCAATTACATTTTGCAATTCTCTAACATTGCCAGGCCATGATCTTTCCTTTAATAGTGCCAGAGCACCTTCATGAATCTTGAGATCAGCCAACCATATCTCTTTTTCTTTTAGTTCAGATAAAAATGCCTGAGCTAACACAGGAATATCTTCTTTTCTCTCATCCAGAGAAGGTATATGTATTGGAATAACATTGATTCTATGGTATAGATCTTCACGAAATGATTTTTCTTGTATAGCCTCTTCTAAATCAACATTCGTGGCTGAAATCACTTGTATATCTATATCGATAGTTTCGGAAGAACCCAGTCTTTGAACTTTTGCTTCCTGAAGAACTCTTAAAACTTTTGACTGAGCTTCCAATGGCATATCACCAATTTCATCGAGAAACAACACACCACCGTGGGCTAGTTCAAACTTACCAGGACGCGAACTATCTGCCCCTGTAAAAGCTCCTTTTTCATAACCAAAGAGTTCACTTTCAATTAGTTCAGATGGTATTGCAGCACAGTTAACCGCAACAAATGGCTTCAATCCCCTATCACTTTTTGCATGAATCCATCTAGCCACCAGTTCTTTTCCTGTACCATTATCACCTGTGATTAAAACGCGAGAAGAGGTTCTGCATACCTTCTCAATCAGGTTTCTAACTTTTTGTATTTCCTTACTTTCACCGAGAATTTCAGGGATAGCTGCCAAACGCTTCCGTATTTCATGATTTTCTGTCTTCAACTCAGATTGTGATAAGGCATTCCGAACACTAATCAGTAAGCGGTTTAAATCAGGAGGTTTCTGAATGAAATCAAAAGCACCTTTCTTTGTAGCCTGAACAGCCAGATCAATTGTACCATGTCCTGAAATCATGATAACAGGTTTTGAAAATCCAGAATCAATTAATTTCTCCAGGCATTCCAGACCATCCATTCCCTGCATTTTAATATCAAGTAGGATAAGGTCTTGAGAATTTGATGAAGCAATTTCTAGGGCTTCTTCTCCTGACTCTGCCAATTGAATTAAATACCCCTCATACTCAAGTATTTCTTTCAGAGTATTTCTGATAGCTTTCTCATCATCAACTACTAATATGACAGGTCTGTTGTTCAATATTTTTCAACTAAATATTCAAGGATTGATTCATGTATATCATCAACCGGCCTTACTTTCCCGGTAAAATGGTTGGTCGCAATTGAGATTGTGAGTTCTGCACCCGACTTGGTTCTAAGATAGCCGCTTAATGTTCTCACACCACCAACGTAACCAGACTTTCCAATAAATTTTTTATACACTGATGACGATTTAAACCGATACTTTAGTGTCCCGTCAATCCCTCCTATGGAAAGTGTTTGCCTGTAAGATGCATATTCTGGGTTTGTTTTGAAGGAATGAAGATACTTAGCAATATTTCCTGTTGTGGTCAGATTACCACTGGCCATTCCTGAACCATCTTTCATAAACACCAGATTTGTGTCCACATTCATATCAGCCAGTTTTTTTCTTATGAGAAGAATACCCTCGTCAAAGGATCCCGGATTACTATGCTTTTCAGCTGCCAATGTTTTTAGGAACATTTCAGTATAGAAATTATCACTCTCTTTCATCGCCCATTTCATTAACTCTGACAATGGTTTTGATTCATGTGAAGCAAGTAATCTATACTCATGATCTAAATTGTAGTTTATAACTGAAATTTCATCTGATCTATTGTTTACCTCTATACCATTCTGGGCCAGGAAACCCTGGAAAGCTTTTATGAAGTATCTGGGGGCATCATATATAGACAAAGATTCTTCTTCAAAATAGCCCTGGGGTAAAGAACTTCGTAGATGGATGACATTCTTTCCCATTTCGCGTCTGTAATATTCGTCATATTTAGTACCAGGCTCATCAATTACCTGATCATTAATAAACTCAATACCCTCAATATTCTCCGGAAATATATCCAGTCGTGGTTTTTCCCCAACCGCACCGTCTGCTCTTACCTCAATGTCAATTGCATTATTGTTATATGAGAGCGCATCAATTTCAACACCGTAATAGAACGAAAGGTCATCCCAATCCCATCCTTTAGGATATTTTTCTTCATCAAAGAAGCCATTATGGGCAATTATATCTCCATCAATTTTAGAGATACCAACTGATTTAAGCTGTTTTAGTAAAGATGTAAATACGAAATAGCGATCATTTTCATAAAGATCCCCACTTATGCTTGGGTCCCCTTTTCCAACTATGATCAAATCACCGATCCAGGTAGAATCTATGAGCTCTCCTTTGCCCAGAATATTTGTCTTATAAGTGTAATCGCCTCCAAGTTCACTTAGTATTGCTCCTAATGTGTATAGCTTCAAGTTTGAGGCTGGCGCGATGAACTTATTTTCATTCAGGTTTAATACAGGGAGCCCATCAGAATCTAAAACACTGAGTGACCATAGCGCACCTTTGATATCACCCTCTGATATCATCAGCTCAATCTCAGACTGTGAATGTACCTGAGGTGCAATCAGAATGAAGACGGCGATGAGCGAGATAATAAATTTCAAGTTGAAGTCGGGAAAAATTTTTGTTCTTCTTCAGTAAACGCTTCTAATATCTGATTTGATGTTTCACACTCCAAAATTTTATCCCTGAATGTAGCACTATTCATTAAACGGGATATTCGACTTAGCAACTTGATATGATTTCTGTTATTACCAACCGGTCCTATTAACAGAAAAACCATATTTACTGGTGTTTCATCAATAGACCCGTACTCAATAGGAGCATCAAGTCTTGCAAAAACTGCATGGCTTTCATTTGCCACATCTGTTTTAGCATGAGGGATAGCTAAACCCTTACCAACTCCAGTAGACATAATACTCTCTCGCTCGAATACAGCATCTCTTACTACTTCAATAGCTTGTTCATCAAAATCTCGCTGGAGTCTTTCGATCATTCTATCGAATAGCTCATCCTTTTTTTCCACTTTGAGGTCGATTAGGATGTTATGCTCACTAAGTAGTTTGTTAATGTCCATGATATGCTGCTTTTGGAGTAGGCCGAATAAGGCTCGGAATATATGCCCAACTTAGAATTTGTACAAAAAAAATACCTTTCTATTGCTTAAACTTAGGCATGTCGCTTTTAAGGAAATCCATTCATGTTTTTAAGAAAGATCTTTTAATCGAATTCAGGGCAAAGTATGCCATAAATACTGTACTGGCATTCACATTATCTTCTTTATTACTACTACTTTTAATGCTGAATGCACAAACACTACCTCCTACACCGAAATCTGGTCTTGTGTGGATTATAATCCTATTTGCTGCATTATCAGTACTTGGAAGATCATTTATTGCTGAAACTGAAAAAGATACTTACGATTTGCTAAGGCTATATGGAAAAGCCAACAGTATCTACCTCGGAAAACTTATGTTTAATACCTTATTCACATTGGTAATTAACATTTTTGCATTCACTCTATTCATCTTTCTGCTCGACATGGTCATCGTAAACATGGTGAGTTTGATCATTATTGTAGTATTTGGTGCAATGGGTTTTAGTTCTGTGAGTACATTAATTGCCGCACTAGTTGCTCAGGCAGATCGTAAAGGGGTTATTTTTTCAGTTCTGGGCATTCCAATTCTTATTCCCTTTTTACTTATTCTGGGTAGAGTTACTAAACTAGCCTTTGTAGAAAATAATCTGGATTTATACTTAAATGATCTGTTATCACTTGTTGGTTTTGTTGGAGTAACAACTACAATTGGAATTTTACTTTTTGAATACGTTTGGGAAGAGTGAGCTTGAATAGACTAGGAAACAGAAGACTTATTGGGCAGGAAAAAGCCAGAGACCAGCTAATGAAGGTGATGGAATCTGGCAGACTCGGACACGCATATTTGATTTCAGGACCTTCGGGAGTTGGTAAAACAGCTTTTGCATTAACATTTGCTGAATATGTTAATGGCATAGATAACCTGACAGATTTAGAGGGAGCAGTTCGTTCGAAGAAATCATCCTGGTTTACGCATCCAGACATTCATGTTTTTATACCTAAACCAACCACGGTTAAATTCAGTGAAGTTCGTGAGCGATTAGAACTGCTAGCTGATGACCCCTATGATATTGTAAGCTTTTCACAGCGACCTTCCATTGCAGATGATGCTTCATCTAAAAATAGGCAATCCTTTTATTCCATTGATTATTTCAGGGATGAAATCAGACCAGTTACACTACTTCGTCCTAATGAAGGTGATAAAACTATTGTTATCCTTACACAAGTTGAAACAATGCGTAAGGAAACAGCTAATGCCTTCCTTAAAATCTTGGAAGAACCAAGCGACAGGATACTTTTTATTCTGACAACTGAGAATTATGACAGTTTATTACCTACCATAACTTCAAGGTGCCAACATATTGGGCTTCAACCACTTAAAGATTCAGATGTGAAAAATGGTTTAATAACTGTTGATGGTTTTTCAGAGTCTGATGCAGGTTATCTCTCCAGATTATCCGCTGGTAATTATGCTCAAACTCGATTCTTTGAAATTGAAAGCTTGCAAAAACGTCGTGAGGATATCGTTCAATTTCTGAGATTATCTTATAGTCAGGATGCTTTCGCGCTTTCCCTCCTAATTCAAGATTGGCAGTCAGGTAATAATATTGAAGGTTTGATATCTATTACTACAATTATGGAATCCTACTTAAGGGACATTCTGGTATTCAGAGAATCACGCAATGAAAGCCTGTTAATTAATGTGGACCAAATTGACTCGATTAGTAAACTGGTTGATTCTCTACCAGATGCAAAGGTTCAGTTGATGATTGAAGAAGTTCATAAAATCAGACCTCTCCTCTATCAGAATGTTTCTTCTAAATTGGTCTTTACCGTACTTTCACTACGTTTCACAAGTTTGATAAGAGGAATTGAACCTGAATTAGACGAATCATGGAAGCATTTACCAGCCTACGTTAAATAAAATTATGCCGAATATTCATTTTTATAAAATGGAAGGTGCCGGAAATGATTTTATCATCATTGATAATTTCGAATATGGTTTTTCCTTGGAGGAAATTATTCAGATGACTCCAAAACTATGTCACCGGAAATTTGGAGTCGGTGCTGATGGGCTAATGGCTTTGGAAAGACCTAACAAAAAAGGCGTTGATTATACCATGGTATATAGAAATGCTGATGGGTCTGATGCAGGAATGTGTGGAAATGGTTCTCGATGTCTAGCTGTTTTCGCTTCGAACAGAGGCTTTGGAAGGAAAATGAGGTTTAATGTTCATGATGCTCTCTATGAAGCCAGCGTTGATGGTGAGTATGCTGAAATTACTTTTCCTGATGTATCCTCACCGCATTCCATTAATGTTGACGGACAAGATCTTATCCAGGTATATACAGGCACTGAACATGTTGTTCGCCTATCAAAAAAGGATGAATTGCAAGATGAAGATGGTTTACATTCTCTCGGTTCATCAATTAGAAGGAAAGATGAATTCCTGCCTAATGGAACCAACGTGAATTTTGTTTACAAACAGGGCGAACATGATATCCACCTACAAACATATGAGAAAGGCGTAGAAGGATTGACTCTAGCCTGTGGCACAGGTGCCATTGCTTCCGCAATTGCTGCACATCATCTTGCCAAAGAAAAAGATCAAAGTGACTACTATAAAATTAAAGTTAAAGGTGGCAATTTAGGTGTTAGCTTCGAATTCAAACATAAGTCAAAGACTTATAAGAATGTAATTCTGAAAGGTCCAGCAAGCTTCGTATTTGAGGGAGATGTTCAAATCTAAATTTATCATCCCTATCATTGTTTCATTTCTTTTCATCCAATGCACTTTTGAACTTGGATCAGGTTCTGGCGCCAAAGATATTTCTGAATTGGTTATATTTACTGTACCAGGGCAGATTGCACCGCACTCTGATATAAAGTCCATTCAGTTTTATAATGCTTCAAACACACAAAGCGCCCCAATTATTGAACTTAGGTCAGGAGAACGCTTAGAACTAAGATTTGATGCAATTACAGATAATTCAGAGCAATACAGACTCGAATTTTCGCATCATGACAAAGACTGGAGGCAAAGTATCCTACTTCCCGAAAATTATCTTTCCGGACAGCAGCAGATCTTCATAACAGGTGGGCGACGCAATCTACTTAACAGACCCAGATACTTTTCTTATTCAACTCAGTTCCCTGATCAGAATTTTAGTTTTATAGTAAGCGGTAATTATATGCTCCATGTGTACGATAACAATACGAATGAAGAGCTCTTTAGTCTACCCTTCTTCATTAAAGAAAATGAAGGCAACATTAGGTCTAATGTTGAAAAATTATATAACCGAGGAGCTCGAGGAAGAGCTCAACACCAGCTTTTCAGTGAATATGATTACCCTGATTTCATTCAGTTTCCACAATTTGACCTAAAGTTTGCATTTGCTCAAAATCAGCTATGGGGAACAACTCAATATCCATCCATTTTTTCTACAATTGGGAATGGAGAAATTGAATTTCATCAATCAAGAGATGAAGCCTACCCTGCTGATTTCGAATTCAATTCAGTTGATTTAACCAGGCTGGAACTGGATGGAATAAATATTCTGGATTATGACCAGACTACATTCCCTCCAAAAGTCAGATTATTAGAGGATGTACAGAATTTCGCCAGCGATACAATTCGAACTATTCAAAATAGATTTGGTAGAATTGATGGTAGCAGAGATGCTAAATATGTTGATGCAGAGTTTTCGTTTGTCCCTAGGGAAGCCTACTCACCACTACGTGATTATTATCTTGTGGGTGATTTCAATCAATGGACTATACAACCTGAGATGAAGCTCACTTTTGATTCGTTATCAGGATGGAGGGGAACAACTTATAGATTAAAGCAAGGTACCTATTCCTATAAATATATCAGCATTGATAAAGGTCGAGTAGCTTTCACAAGCACAGAGGATGGTTTTAACAGAAGAAGACAGGAATACCACAGTTTTGTGTACTATTTCGATCCCAACAGGCAGATTGACCGCCTGTTGCAGATCAATTCATTTACTGCAGATTAAAAATCTATTCCGATTGAGAAATAATGAATAGGACCGCCCTGGAATCCTGAGCGCTCATATGGCCATCCCATTTCCCAGCGGAAAGGTAAACCCAGAAGTATTGTTCTTAAGCCAAAACCTGCACCAATAAAAACATCACCATCATAATATTGTTCCTGGCCAGGAGAACCATTTAGATCCACAAAATTACCGGTTCGGCTTTCTGCTACTCTAAAATCAAGTCCTGCATCATTGATAATTGCATTTCCTCCTGAGTCTCTTAATTGATAGTCAATATCCAGACCCCATGCTGTACCCGCATCAATAAAGGCTACACCAGTTAAATTATAAAGCGGGATAATCGGGATTGGACCAGGTAAGATTGCTGCAAACAATGGGAAACGGAATTCAGCATTAATTAGACTGAATTGAGAACCATTTATCACATTAAATGCATAACCACGCATTGGTAATGCTGGAAGAGTAAAAAAATTATCGGCCAAGCGTTCAACGGGCAGGTTATTACTGGCGAAACGTTGATTGATCCACCCTAATTGACCGCCCAGGAAGTATGTTTGTTTACCGGGACCTAATGATGCTGCACCTGAACCTCTTAAAGCAAAGGTATACCCATAACCCATATCAAAATAGTGCCTCCAGTCTCCCAGAATAGATCCAAAGCTCTGAGAATCACCAATCACACCCGGGCTACCACTCAAACTAAGAGAATATCTTGTACCCTTTCGTGGCGTGATATATCCTGGAAGTGTTTTATCGCTTGTAAAGATAAACTGAGGGTAAATAAATGCTGATGTTTCTCTGGGATTAAATCCGGGGGTTGGCGCTTGTTCACCTGGCTCAGCAGTATTATCAAAGCTGCCTGGAAATAGTGAACTCACGTCTCTTACAATTCCTACAGCATTCATACTGAAATCCACCCTTTGGAATTTGTTCAATGGATACTGCACACTGAAACCACCACCATAATTTCTGAAACGGAATAGTTCACCACTGAATGTCTGGAAGCTCTGTGCGAAATGGAAGAAGTTCGCATAGTAATTAGTTCTATTCTTAAGGTATCCATATTGAATACTGTAGACTGAATTTCTCAAATCGAATTGCAGGTTTGATCCAAACGATAACTGGTGATCTCCGAGTAAATCTGAAAAGACTAATTGTGTCAATGCAAAAGAACCAAATCCTGTTGAAAAGGAACCACCTGCAAAACTAATATCAGGACTAAAGCTTAATCGATATTTTCTGGGCTGGTAACGGCCATCGTCGGTAACATTAGCTTCTGGTTTAAATAGATCGAGGTTTTCTAACTCGATGGTTGTATCTGCCATTACTTCTTCAGCAAATACATAGTTTCTAAAATCCAGAACTCCATCCTCTAATGATTCATCCGTTTTTTCTTCCTGTACTTCTTCCTCAGGCTTGTCAGTAACTGTTTCTTCTACAGTAAAGCCTTCCGCACTTCTTTCAGCGTACATTTGCTTCACATACTGAATAGCTGGCACTCGGACGTCATTACTTTCTTTAGCTCTTCTCTGGGCCCAGTAATTCGGTGTTGGATCTTCCTCTTTAGCCCGTGTAAATGGTGATTTCATGAGGAATATGTCAACATATCCTCTATTAATAGAGTTGAGTGCTAGTCTACTACCGTCGGCTGATATTGAAATCTGCATCACTCCAGATTGTAGATTTGTCAGTGGAGTTACCAACCTGTTTTCCAGATTAAATTCATAAACATTCTGGATTCCGTTTTTATCAGAAATAAAGACCATTCTACCTGTTCTGGTAACTTGTGGTCTAAATTCACTCCATTCAGGTGTTTTGGTTAGCTGAACTGCTCTTGAATCACCAACTTTGATGCTATAAATATCAGTCGAATATAAATCGTTGAACTTAAGTTGTTTGTATTCATAAGCATATCGGTTGATCTCAACATTCTGACCTCTTGTTGAAGTAAAAAAGATGGTGTTGGAGTCGCTACTCCATGTTGGTTCGGTATCTGAAAAGAAGTCCATTGTAACATTTTGGAATTTTCCAGTACCAAATTCGTACACAAAAATATCCTGATAAGGACCAATATTGGCATCAAATGCCAGTTTTGAACCATCGGGTGACCAGGATACTGACCCGATAGCATCCAGATTATTGAATTTCAAACGAGTTACCTTGCCACTTTGATAGTCGATAATAGCAATATCATCTTTACCCTTAGATTTGGCTGAAAGTGCGATTTGTTTACCATCAGGCGACCACGTCAAGTTGGGATTCAGGATATTTAACTCCTCAAATCCTGTATCTGAGTTTCCATTAGTCAAAGTTTTTAATCTATCTCCGGTAATCGAGCTTATCACACTTACATTAAATACACCACTATCATTTGTGATCATTGCCACTTTATCACCTTGAGGTGAAATAGCTGGGCTTGTATTGTAAGGACCAAAATTTTGTCTAGTTGTTAATAGTGTAGCTACATTTCTGGTTTCTTCACGTTCAGCAACTTCCGGGAAATACCTTTTTCTCAGAGCATCCTGCCATTGAACAGAAAGTTCACTAACGGTAAGACCCAATGACTGAACAAAACCGGCCTGAATATTTCTGGTAATTTTAATACGATTTAAGATTTCTGAAATCTTTTCGCGACCGTACTCTTCAGCAATAAAATTCCACATCGACTGTCCACCTCGATAAGCGTAATACCCGCCTAATTGTGGAATTGGCGGTAAATATCCATTAATCACGGCATCACGAATAAACATATCGGTGTTTGAGTCCCACCCCAAAGCCATGTATTCTGCAAGTCCTTCTTCAAACCAGAGCGGGAATACCAGCTGAATATTATTTGCTATAATGGATTGAATGGTTCCACCATAGAACATGTCATTAAAAACCGCATGAACTAATTCATGCTGCAATGTTCTCCTGAAATCATTGTAATCACCATCAAAAGGTAGAGTAATCCTATTCTTTAGCTTATCTGTAACCCCACCAATTCCCTCTGCATCGATAGGTAAAGCGATTACATTTGTTTGAGAGAAATCATTATGTGAATCATAGATGATCACTCTAATTCGATCAACAATTTCATGATCAAAATCTTCATTTAGCTGCTTGAGTGAAGATTCCAGACTGAATGCAGTAAACTCTGCAAGTTCATAGTTTTTTGCGTCGTAATAATAAATATCGAAGTGTTCAGATTGTATAAATCTCCATTCGAATTCATCATATTGAACTCTGTTCTTACCAAATCCGAAATATTGAGCAAATGATTGGTCTGCTTGAACTACACTAAGTAGAATGGCCAATCCAAAAAGAATAATGTTTCGTCTCATATATAGTAATGTGTAATCTCTGAATAATGATAATAGATTTAAGCCAGTTCAAAATCTATTTGACGTTTTTCCTGATCAGTGTTTTCGACTGTGATTTCGATTTTATCACCCAGTTGATACTTAGTGCCTGTTGATCTTCCAATCAAGCTATGGCTCCTTTGATCATAGAAATAATAATCGCCTCTGAGTTTTGATACTCGAATCATGCCTTCACAATAAATATCATCCAATAAAACGAAGATGCCTCTTTCGATAACTCCGCTTATGGTACCTGTAAACTGTTCGCCAATCTTATCAGACAGGAATTCAACCTGTTTGAGTTTGATCGAATCACGTTCTGCTTCAACTGCACTACGTTCTTTATCGCTACAATGCTCTCCAAATTTCTGGAGTTCCTTATAACTGTAAGTTTTCGCACTATCATTGTAGGCCTTCAGCATTCTGTGAACAATTACGTCGGGATAACGGCGAATAGGACTTGTAAAGTGTGTGTAATATTGAAATCCTAAACCAAAATGTCCGTGATTGTCCGGACTATAAATGGCTTTGGCCATTGCTCTTAGTGTTAATCCATTGATAATAGACTCATATGCAGTTCCTCTAACCTGACTCAGCAATTCCTGAATATCATTGGCTGTCATATGTTTAGAAACATTAAACTTTATTCCGAGAGGCTTCACGTTTTCAGCCACATCTCCCATTTTCTCAGTATCCGGTTTATCATGAACACGATAAAAGAATGGATAAAAATCTTTCTTTTTCTTTTTACCATGTTGTTCTCTAAGAACTTCTATGTGATGGGAAACCGTTTTATTTGCCATCAACATACATTCCTCGATCAATCGATGAGCAAATAATCTTTCTTTAATTTTAACGCTTAAAGGTTTGCCATTTTCATCAAGAACAAACCTTGGTTCAGGTGAATTAAAATCTATTGCACCATTCTCAAAACGTTTCTTATTTAAAATCTTAGCTAGGTCTCGGGCCATAAGCACTTTATCTTTCAGCTCATGATCTTCCCCATCAATTATGGCTTGAGCTTCTTCATAAGTGAACCTCTGTTTTGAATGTATAACTGTTTCTTCAACAGAATATGAAACCAATTTAGCTTGTGGTGAAATTTCCATAAAACAACTATATGTAAACTTGTCTTCATGAGGCCGAAGACTACACACCCCATTACTCAATCGTTCTGGTAACATTGGAATTACTCTGTCAACAAGATAAATAGATGTAGCTCTTTCATATGCTTCAAGATCTAAAGCCGATTTGGGAGGCATATAATGCGTTACATCTGCAATATGTACCCCTAAATAATAATTTCCATTCTCAAGTACTTCTATACTTATTGCATCATCAAAATCTTTAGCATCATGTGGATCAATAGTAAAAACTATTTCATCACGAATGTCTCTTCTTTTCGAACATTCATCTTCATCCAGCTCGGTTTGAATATTTTGAGCAAAAGCTAAAACATCCTGCGGGAAGTCAATGTTAAACTCTTTTTCTGCCAAAATGGATAGCATATTGGCTTCGTTAGTACCACTTTTACCGAGTACTTTGATAATCTTAGCTTCTGGTAATGCTTTCGGATGAACCCAACTTTCCAGCGTAAATAATACTTTATCCCTGTCACCTGCTTTATTTAGGTTTTCAGGCTGAACAAAGAAATCAACATGTGCAGAGCGATGGTCTGATTCAATAATGTATCCACTTTTATTGATCACCTTGAGGGTTCCAACATAATTGTCTTTTCCTCTTTCTACTACACTTAAAACCTTTCCCTTGGTTCTTCTATCCCTCTTCCCTTTTCCAATGATTTTTATTTTAACCCAATCACCCTGCAGGGCTAAGCCCTTTTGATCTGAAGAAATTCTGATATCCTCTTCAATTCCTTCTACTGATACATAGGCCGCACCTTTACTAGTAATGTCTATCTGTCCAACAAGTACGTTTGGATCTTCTTCTTCAACTACTTTTTCCGTTTCAGGTGCATTTATTCTAAGCCGAACTTCTCCTCCTTCTTCCTTTACTAATTTCAGATGTTCCAGCCTCTGAATTGCTTTATTTAACTTTTTGAGTTCTTTTTTGGATGAGAAGCGTAAAAAATCCTGAAAGTATTCGATGGACAGACGTGCTTCAAGATTATGCTCGAGTAGGTCTAAGATCGTCTCTTCGAGGGAGCTTAGATTAGGTTTATTCGTCATTCGTAGTTTCGCGTGATTCTGTGATTTGTTCGGTATTGCTATTGTTCTTTCCTGACCTTCGTACTCCGAACAATCTACCAAAAAAGCGACCTATTTTTGTAAACAATTCGTTGCCTTTGTCGAATTCGATTTGAGCTTTTATACCAAGCCCATTTATGTCCTGAACCTGTTGAGTAGTATTACTTAATCCAGAACCAAATGAAGGGTCCTGTCTATGAAATGCTGTTACAGAGATTGTCTGGTTAATACGGTATGTCGCACCAATATCACCAATATTAGACTGCTGTCCGGTCAACTGTCCCTCTCTTCTGAATATTAGTTTATCATTGTATAAGCGAAGGGCAACACCCAAATCTACCTGATTGAATTCATTAAGATTGAAATCGATATCAAGTGAGCTAACATCACTTCTTAGTAAAGAATTTATCTGTGATGAGAGTAAAGGGCTAATCACCTGACTTGAAAGCAATGGATTTAATACAACACTGGATCCTGATAGTCCTTCCGTTAATGTCGAGTTTGCTTCCTGAGAAGAACATATTGATACGAAACGCCCAGTTAACAGTAGAGATGTAGCTTGAAGTAGTTTCTCATCTTCAGTTCCATTCAGAGCATTTAATTGTGTTGTGAGAGTGTTGTCCTGAATATTGTCGATGGTATTTGGAAGCAGAAATGAAAAGCTGTTATCAATTGCTGATATAGTTCCCCCAATATTCAATGATAAATCAACTTGCCTTCGTTGTGGAAGTTCGTTTGGATCATTTAACCGATTTTGATTCGCACATGATAAAGTCCTGATATCAGGTCTTGAACGATAAACTGCCTGTAGGTTTAGACGGGCATCATCAGGTCGGCCTTCCCAAGTAATAGATCCTCCTGGATTAAGTAAAAAACGCCTCGTAAAGATATCACCGGAAACGAAGTTGTAGTTACCAGACTGTATATCATATCTACCAAACATACTTAGATCCTGATCCTCAAGTGTGATTTGTAGACGTCCTGTCCCCTGAGTTGAAATGACATCGCCGGTCACATTATCAAAAATAAGATCTACATTCATTGAATTAGCTGTTTCAAACTGTAGATCTAAAGTGAAACGCTCAATAAAAGTGAGTTCTTGCGGGTCAAGATTAGATCCCCTATTTGCAGCTGATGAAGTGTTTCCATCTTGAGCTTCTAAATTTTCAAATGATTTTACCCTTCGAATAAAGGTTCTATCCTGCTCAATTTGTGTTTCTTCAAGTAATGGCACTCCAATATACGTACCCTCTGTTAGAATCAATGGACCTACTGTTGTTATTACAGGCTCGAAACTTGTGCCTGTCATCCGAATACGTCCATCACCAAATGCATCTCCATAGAAAGGTTGATCGATGCTGAAGGTGTTATTCAAGAAATGAAAGGCATCCAGATCCAAAGTAAGATCAATACTATGATTCTTGGAAAAATTATTGAAGTTATAAGTGCCGTTTAAGGTTCCAACACCACCTGTTGGATCAATAATGAAGAAATCGTCAAATTCCAGGCCATTCTCAGAAGAGAAAGTAATTTCTCCCAGAGCATAATAGTAGGTATCTAAAAATCTAGGGCGAATATATATAGACTCTGTAGCTGAGTATCCAATCCTGTAATCAAAATCATTGATATTACCTTTAAAATATCCTGATCCTGTAACCCTTCCTTCCATTTCAGTAAACACTTTTGGAGCAATAATGGGGAAAATCCACATATCGATATCATCAAATTTCAATCTAAAATTGTAGAGTGAATCCGGGATTTCCTGAGTGATGGGATCTGGAGCATTGATATACCCAGCTATTTCAATATTCTGACCCGAGCGATCATTTCGTATGAAATAATCAGGATATTTTAGTGAATCGGTTAAAATGTTGATACTTGTATCAAAGCGATTCAATGGCTCGTTGAAAACACTACTTATGTCAATATCACCAACAACCTGTTCATCTATCTCAAAACCATCAATGTTTATATCACCTTGTATTGATGGACTTCTGGTTAAAGAACGAGTCGAAAAATTTCCATTTAATAAACCGGCAAACTGTACCCTACCATTGAGTATTGCTGACAAGTCTTCCAGTTCAATATTTTCGATATAATAAAACATCGAATCCTGAACATCTGAACTAATCACTCCATTTAATCTGAGTAATTGTTGATCGTTGATAAACTGTAACTCATCAAAAATGAGTTCTTTATTTTCAGTATAACTTATCTGAGGTTGATTCAGATTCAACCACTTGTAAGAGTCAGATCCCAGCTGAAAATCATTTAGCTGTAACACATGCGCAGAATCTATCAACTTTGCCTGAGCTTCCAGATATAAATTTGCTTCAATTCCAAGTGAATCAACGCTCTGAAATATGAATAGTGAATCATTATCCAGTTGAAGTTCAAAATTCAGCCCCTGAGCTTGATATTCACCATATTCAATGTTCTTTATATATGTATTGAAGTCAAGACCAGAGAAATCTTTCAACTCACTATTATATCGAAAATTACCAGTCACCTGAGTTACTAATGAGTCAACTAATACTTCATCGAATGTGTTGAAAACATCCACTAAACTCAGATTGAATAAGAGATTTTTTGAATCAACATTTAAATTTCCAATCAGCGATGCCGAAGATGTAATTTCAGGAAAAGCAGGCATGTACTCATTTATCAAATTCAAATCTTTTGATTGAATCTGATATGCAATATTAAGCTGTTCGGCATTTAGTGAATCCTCTGAAATTGGAATATTCTCAGTAAATAGCAGCTCTGACTTATATCGTTGAATAAAATATTCATTCCAGTGATTCATCATTTGCCTGATTTTGACTGGATTAATATCACCTCTTAGTGTGATATCAACTGGAGTACTTGTGAGGCGCAATACTCGATCTTCTTCTGGGGAATTCAAATCGAAATAAAGTTGGTGAATTTCCAAAGTATCCCCGTTTACTATCGATGAGTCAGCATCAATACTTAATTGACCATATAAATCAGATACTGAGTTCCCATAGGCTGTAACATCGATTGTAAAGTTTGATTCAGTCTTTTCAAGACCCCTGACAGTAATGAATTCCGCCAGATTAAGTTTTTCAATCCCAATTTTTAATTTATATGAGTTAAGATCTGTTTGGGTATTTATTTCTGATGACAGTTGTAACCCTGAGTCTCCCATCCTTGCAATAAGTCTTGGGTTGAAATAACCACTTTTGATTTCACTCTCCGCAACTATCTCGTCAATGAAATAATCATCAACTAAAACATCTGAAAATTTTAAAGTGGCTAGACCTGATGTCTTTGATAGGTCCTTACTGTCAATTGACAAACTAGCCGAACCATTTATACTTGTTGAATCTAATTGGATTGGAAAGAGTCCTGAAATGTTAAGTGAATCAAATTCTAAATCAGTATTCAGAAAACTGTCATTATCGAATTCAGTATTTAAAGTTAATCCTAGTTGACCTCTAGAACTTCTTAGCAGAAGATTCCCAAATATTTCATTTAATGAACCTCCAAACGAACCGGACCACTGAATGTCGGTTATTGAATTTTTTTGTTCTTCCGTCAGATTAAGATTAAGGAAATCAAGTTGGTTCCCTTCGATATGAGCCTGTTCAATATTAAACTCATAGTTTAGATTCTCTTCTGAATTAAGCTCATTGATATAGCCGTTTACTGATACAATATGGTCATCAGACACAACATTTAATCTTTCAATATCAAGTGAATCAATATCACCCAGACCATGAAACTCAACTTGAATTGAACTGCTTGGAAGATTTTCAACCCTGTAAACCTTAGCAATTTCATCCATTTCAAAATAGGATGCATCTATATCTATATTTAGAGAAGCTTCCTCAATCATTTCATAAAACGAATCATCTCGGATATTTAAACCGCCTAATTCAAAGCTAAAATCAATAAATGATTTCTCAAGCGAGAGTTTAAATGCATTGAACTCCAAAAACTGAGCATCACTAAAAATTTGCCCATTCATGTTAATATTGCCCAATTCACTATTTCTTAGATCGAAATCCAACTTCTCAATATCCAGAAATTGTTCAGTACTATTCAGATCTAGATAAAGTTGAGCATCCAGATTCTCCAGAACCAAGATATCCGGTAGAGAAATATTTGAATCCGCATATTGAACTGACCCAATTTGAATCAAACCATTAGTTATACCAAGTGCAGGTACAATAAACTCTATTGCTTTCTTAGACGTAGAGTCACCTTGTTCATCATTTAGCTCTCTATTTTCAAGATTCAAACTCTCGAAATATTCGAGATTAATGACCGGATTAGTCAGATTAAGGTTGTTAACAACTACTTCTCTTTGCAAAAGCTGAAAAGGATCTATGCCAAAGGTAAGTGAGTCAAGATAGATATAAGGCTCCGCTGAGGAGGAATCTGCATATACTTTTATATCCTGAAGGTTAAAATCGTAAGGCAATAAACCATCGAAGCTTCCGATACTTAGTATGCCATTAAACTGATCTGAATAGGTATTTTCAGCCTGAGAAGCCAGGAAGTCTTTAGTCGATTTTAATTGCAATACACCAAAGAGAAGTCCACATAAAATAATGGTAATAGCAGAGAGTATGATCACTACCCGCCAAAAATAATCCCAAGTTTTATGTACCAACCGAAGGTATTTCACGATTTGAATTCGTTGATGATATATTCCCAGGCTTCTTCAATTATGCTGAGATCATCAATAGGTTGAACTACGATATTCTCAACATCTTTTGCTAAAACAAGCCTTATTCGATCTGATTTTGATTTTTTATCTCTCTTCATTAACTCAAGAAGAGCATCAATATTTCCATCAAGTTCAGATAAATCTATGTTATAGAGGGGTTTAAAAGAGTGGATGAGTTCTGGTTCAGCATTAAAACCCATTGTTCTACCCGCATGTAAGGCAGCTAACATGCCGGCATAAACGGCTTCCCCATGCGTAATTTTTCCATATCCAGTAAAATTTTCAATTGCGTGAGCAAAAGTATGGCCAAAATTAAGATGCTCTCTCACTCCGCTTTCCAGCACGTCTTGCTGGACGATGTCAATTTTGATCTGAGCACTTTTTGTAATCAGGTCAATCCATTTCGTGCCCTGTTTGAAGTCATCTCGACTTAATAATTCTGAACAATTTTCAACAATACTGAAGTCTCGGATTATACCGTATTTCAGTATTTCACTTAATCCATTTATCCAGTCTCTTGTGTGTAGACTATTCAAAAAATTCAAATCACTGATGATAGCTGAAGGCTGATAAAAGTCACCTATTAAGTTCTTACCACTACTATGATTTATACCAGTTTTTCCGCCAATAGAGCTATCCACCATTGCAAGCAAAGTTGTTGGAACATGAATTAATGGAAGTCCCCGTAGTAAGGAAGCAGCTACATAACCTGATAAATCTCCTATAACACCGCCACCAACTGCAATAATTGCTGTTTTTCTATCAACACCAAGATTTAGTGAAAAGTCTATGGCCTTTTCGAATTCCTTTAGCGATTTGCTTTGCTCTCCTGCTGGTATAGTGTACAAACTTATATTCGTCGAAGCCCCTTGAATAAATTCTGAAATCAAGCTCTTGTAAAGCTGAAACACATTCGAATCTACCATCATAATTGCTCTCTCAATCTTCACTGATGAAAGAAATTCTGATAAGTGATTATTGAATATCTGATCACCCAGGTGAATTTTATAATCCTGAATGGTTTCAGTATGTACGGCGATCTGCTTAAACATATCGGGCGATGCGTCTGCTTAAGTCCTCGACCAGTTGATCGAGATCCTCATATTCAGAACGCTTAATTTTGATTTGAGCCTGTTCGTATAGTGGTCGTCTTTTTTCAAGTAGTGTACTTAAATCACTTTGAAGTACATCATCTTCTTTTACCTGGCCTTGTTCATCAAGAAGCAATGGTCTGTTTTTGTTTCTTTTAACACGGTCCAGAATTGTCGCAAATGGTGTATCCAGAAAGATAAGCAATCCAGATAACTTTATGTGATCAACTATTCGTTGTTCCTGTAATGTCCCTCCTCCTAGGGCAATAACCCCTTTAAAAGTCTTAGTTATATCCTTCAGAACTTCCCATTCCATTGACCTGAAAGCCGCTTCTCCTTGCTTCTGAAATATCTCAGGTATGCTCATTGCAGCTCGTTTTTCAATTTCAGAATCAAGGTCTATAAATGGTTTATCCAGTTTAACAGCTAACTTTTTACCTAGAGTTGATTTACCGGTTCCCATAAAACCACAGATATATAGTGAATCTGTGAATTTGCTTAATCTGTAATTATCCATTTTCTGGTTTTTCAGGTTCAACAATTACAACTTCTTCTTTGTCCACTTTAACTAGCCCGGCAGCACCGCCTTTAGGCTTTCGAATGAATTTTCGTTTAGTGTAGATAACAGGCACTAGATCTGAACCCTTAAGTTTGGAATAATATGCTGCATAAGAAGCCGCTTTTTCAATCACTCTTTTTGGTGGGAGCTCTTTATTATTTCGGTTTCTAATAACAACATGAGAACCCCCAACACCTCTTGCGTGCAACCAAATGTCTTCTTTGTGGCTTAGCTGGACGATTTTGTCATTACTTTTTGCATGCTTCCCGATCCAAATTTCAAAACTTTCAAAAAAGGTCTTTTTATAGGGATCTGACTTGGTTTGTTCATTAGTACCAAGTTCATCTAACTGAATTTGATCACTATAATGGCTCTTCCATGAATCCAGCAACTTGAAATCTTCAATTTTCTGTAATTCCTTTTTCATTGACTCAAGTAGTTCAATTTGGCTCTCAACCAATGGTATTTTTCCAACACTCTGAGCATAAGATTCTTTTGCATTACGTGATTTTGCGTAATACAACTCTGCGTTTTCAGCTATAGATTTGCCTTGTTTTAAAGGAATTTTGATGATTTCGTTGTCACTATAGAAATCTTCTACTTCTATTTCTTCACCTACTTTT
>CBFHVG010000003.1:0-5047 GCA_965659005.1 uncultured Balneolaceae bacterium | reverse complement strand
AAGCAAATCCGGACAAGTAGCACTTGAAATGGCTATGATTGATTGGCTTGGTAAATCTAAAAACACACCCTCAAAAAATCTTTTGGGCATAGATAATTCGGAAACGCCATCAACCTCATATACTATTGGAATTGATCAACTGGATGTGATTCGTGAAAAAGTGATAGAGGCTGAAAATGCCCCCATTTTAAAAGTAAAGCTGGGTACGGATTTCGACAGAGATATCATAAGAACTATTCGAGAAATCACAATGAAGCCTATCCGGGTGGATGCAAATGAAGGGTGGTTTGATCTTGATACTGCGAAACGAGAAATTGAATTTCTAGCCTCACAAAGCATTGAGTTGGTTGAGCAACCAATGCCTTCAGACAGTGTCGATGACTTGAGGAAACTAAAGGAATGGTCTCCACTTCCACTTTTTGCAGATGAAAGTTTTAAATCAATAAAAGACCTTGAAGTACTGGTTGATCAATTTCATGGAATTAATATCAAACTCATGAAAACAGGATCAATTATTGATTCTCTTGAGATCATCAAAAAATCAAATGAACTTGGCTTACAAGTGATGGTAGGCTGCATGATTGAGTCGTCCTTGGCAATTTCAGCTGGGGCATTGGTTGGTTATGAAGCTGAATATGTTGACCTTGATGGGGCACTTTTAATAGCTGAAGATCCATTTTCAGGTCTTAATATGAATGATGAACTCCAAATTATTGCTTCTAAAAAACCCGGGCTTGGTGTATCACTACTCCCTGATTACTTTAATTAATCAATACGCAAAACGATGAAAAAAATACTTTCAATATTATGCTTCATGCTGATCTTTAACGTGGTTCAAGGTCAGGATTACGCCATTCAGCAATTGGAGAATTCTCCGAGACATCATGAGTGGGTAAAGATTGAATCAAACAGTAGAATGCTTGAGAATTTTGTGGTCTATCCAGAAAACAAAGATAAATCTACCGTAGTTATTGTGATTCACGAGAACAGAGGCTTAAATGACTGGGCTCGATCGTTCACTGATCAGCTGGCTGAGAAAGGATACATTGCCATTGCCCCGGATCTTTTAACGGATGAAAATGGTAAAAAGACATCCGATTATGAGACCTCAGATGCTGCTCGATCTGCTCTTTATGAACTGGACCCTGATAATGTTACCAATGATTTAATGGCTGTTCTTGAATATGCAAAGAATATGGATGCTGGTAATGGAAAAGTAGTAGTAGCTGGATTTTGTTGGGGTGGTTCTCAATCATTTAGATTTGCTACAAATGCTGGTGATGCTATTGAGGCCGCCATGGTATTCTATGGCACAGGTCCGAGAGAAGCTGATGATTATAAAAGTATAGCGGCACCTATTTATGGCTTCTATGGCGGAAATGACAATAGAGTTAATTCAACTATTGAGTTTAGTGATGCACAGATGAGGCTAAATGGTCATACCTACTTAAATGAGATATATGAAGGGGCAGGACATGCTTATATGAGGAGAGGCGATAATCCTGAAGAAAAAGGGCCAAACAAGATTGCCAGAGATAAATCATGGCAAAGAATCGTTTCAATTCTGGAAAATTTATAGTCAATCATGTGATTGCGCTGATGATCTCTTCATCATCAGCACAGTCAAAGCTAGGCCAATATTGGAGATTACAAGTAAAATTACATCTCTGATTAGTGTAGCTTCAATTCCACCTGAACCACCAAAGGCCCCAAAACAGCCACATGATTCTACTGTGTAACCATTTAGGTAGAAGTATAGAAGTACCACAACAAATCCTGTAAGAAAGAAATCTGTAAGCAGAAATGTGACAAGTTTGTTCCAGCCAATGAACAAAAGTAGGGCAAGAATCAGCTCAAAGATGGTAAGAGAAATGACAATCACATCTACATATTCAATCAATCCGTAATACTCAGTTGCCAGTAATTCCACGAGGTATTTGGCATCTTCACTATTTATGAGCTTTCCTACACCAGAAAGTGTAAATATTCCACCAAGAAAAACTCTAACACCAATAATTATTCGATCAAGAAGAATGTTGTTATTAGGTATCTTGTTTATGCTGTTAACTGAGTTATCCATCCTAAATTAAGATCATGACTTTTTTATTAACCGGAGCAACCGGATTTATTGGTTCAGAACTTAGAGAAATTCTACTAAAAGAGGGGCACTTTTTAAGAATATTGACTCGCAACCCTTCGAAATATCAAATTGATGGGGTTAAAAATGAGTTATTCGTAAGCTGGGATGACGACCTTGTTAAAGAAATGAATGAGGCAGATGTAGTCATTAATCTTGTGGGGGAAAATGTATTCGGGGCTCGTTGGACTGATGAAGTGAAGCAACGTATATATGACAGTCGAATTCTAAATACAAGAAAGTTAGTTGATGCAATTAGTAGGGCTGATAAAAAACCAAAACTTTTAATATCAGCTTCAGGAGCAGGTTATTATGGCCACAATGGAGATGAAAAGTTAGATGAAAACTCAGAAGCTGGTGATGACTTTCTTGCAAAAGTAACAGTAGACTGGGAAAAAGAAGCCCTTAAAGCTGAGGAGTATGGGGTGAGAGTCGCGATACCCAGGATTGGTATTGTACTAGAAAAAGGCGGTGGTGCTCTGGAACAAATGATACCGCCATTTCAATTTTTTGTAGGTGGTCCTGTTAGTCATGGAAAACAATATATGTCTTGGATTCACAGATCTGACCTATGCAATGCAATTCTATTCCCAATTCAAAATGAGGATTTCAGCGGCCCATATAATGCTGTTGGTCCGGAACCAGAGACAATGAATGATTTTGCCGATGAGTTAGGGGATGCAATGCACCGCCCCGCATTTTTCCGAGTGCCAGATTTTGCAATCAAGATTATGTTTGGTGAAGGAGCTAAACCAATTTTAGATAGCATTAGAGCCTACCCCAGAAAGTTACTTGATGCTGGTTTCGAGTTTGAATATGAGGAGTTGGAAGACGCTTTAAATGCGATTTTTTAGATTAAAGATCAGTTTCTTTTCTGATTGTCCAACATCGAACACCCTCACGTGTTAGCGCAATTAGTTCTTGTGTTCCATCTCCATTAATATCGAAAACAAACGGGTGTTTTATGGCTGATGTTGGAATGTTGTAGACTCTTTCACCAGTGAGATATTCCCAGGCATATAACCTGCCAAAGTCAGCTAAAGCAAAAACTTCTTCAACCTGATTTGAATTAATGTCAGTTACAAATGGCTGGAAATCAGTATTAGCTGCCTGCCCCATAGATTCTGTGAATCTTAGATTGCCACTTACTCCGTTAAAAAATAGGGCTCCACTTAATGTGGATGAAATGAATACATCCTCTCGATAAAACCGGGTAGAATCTTTTAATAGGGTATTCGGTTTGATAGTTAAGCCAGTAATTTGAGAATCATCTACCTTAAGCTGTTGGATTATTAATGAATCAACGGCTAATGAGTCACTCAAACTGTCTTCAAAAGTTAATTCTAAGCCGAAGCTAAAAATCTGCCCATCGGCGGTTGGTGCAATTACATTTTCCTTGTATTTCACCGGCTTAGTGGTAAAAGGTGCTTCAGCAAAGTAGGGGAAAGAAGTACGTGTGAATCCATTTCTATACCAGCTAAATAAACCATTAGCGGAAACTGCCCAAATAGAGTACTCGCCGTTAATTTCGAAATAGGCAGGCTGACTAGTTATTGCAGAATTAGTTGTTTGAGGCCACCCGTTTACATTAGTCCCTCGTCCGTTTAATACGTGGATTTTTCGATCTTCTGTAGCTACAATGATTTCGGGTATCCCATTACGCATAACATCATCAATAGTAATTGGAGCAGTAATTCTTGATTCAAGCTCAAAAGGGAATTTAGGTAAAAGAGTCCCGGCAGTATTCCATGCATAAATCTTATTTCCGGCAGCCTGAAGTATTACTTTTTGATTATTACCGTACCAATCATAAATAATGGGCGAGCCAATTGGCTCATCTTCATTTGTAGATAACTGTAGTACTTGTGTTCCGTCTATAGCGAGTGCATAAATAGATCCTGAAGTTGTGGCAAATAATACTTCTTCTCGATCACTACCAGCAACATCAGCTAAAATTGGGCTGCTTGTTAGATCTGTTTCAGCAATAGGGAAAACCCAAAGCTCCTGGAAAGGAAGATTGTCTTCTTCTCGTTTTAGCGTATTAAGACTGAAATCAACCTGATTTCCTCTGGAAGTAAAGGTCATATTTGCTACATCAAACTGAGAAAACAGGGCTGAAAGATTTGCTCCTGGATTCAAATAAGGCTTTAGAAAACTCAAAGAAGATGAACTTTTTATCCAGACAAGAGCACTTAACTCACTCGTAAGTTTTTTCTGGTAGTTGGCATAGGTATTGTCGTAGAATATTACACGTCTTCGCTGGCGGTCGGCATTAACACTTTCAGCTAATCCTTTTCTTTTAGCAATTGCAGCAACATCTGATGAGAAGCTTAAATAGAAATCTGAGAAATCACATAATTCTGAACCCAATAGCTGAGCCATGATATAGCTTTGAATGAAATATGATCCATTCTGTTTTTGAATGAATCCGCCTTCAGCCAGATTATCAAGATCTCTTTTGAATGAACGTAATGTTTCAATTTTCCTCAGATATAGATATTCACCAGTATTTGATAATCCTGATTCGGCAAAGCTCACAAAACCTAATTCTTCATTTAGTGAAGAAGCCAGCTCTCTATAATATTCTGGATCGGCATTCAATAATGAATCCAACCTTCTGGAAGTATCACCTCTATAGTCTAATACCAGATTGGGGTCATCACGAAGAATAGCGAAGGCTGCAGCATTCGTCGAAATGTGTCGGTCCAATGTGATTTCAGCAGGATTTCCGGAAATTGACCTTGCAAGCCCTTCTGGTGCTGACCCGACATTGAATTGACCTTTGTAAGAAAGTTCAATGTCTTCATCAGGGTTGTTTTCAAAAGAACTTACAATGAAACTACTACCATCAAACAACTTATTCATAGCGGGATGAAACAGAACTTTAGTTACCTGCTTCACCCAGGTTTT
>CBFHVG010000002.1:0-11000 GCA_965659005.1 uncultured Balneolaceae bacterium | reverse complement strand
ACCTATACGGTATACATCAGATGGGAGGGATGTATTGTAACCAAGTAGAATCATGTTATAAACCCTATACGTACCTAAGTTAATACCAATATCAGTAAAACCGGCGTCCATTGCTCTTATGTCAAAATTCTTTCTTCCATTTGAGTAGTAGGAGAGAAAGCCAATAGGGACACCTTCAATATGGTTACCAAAATTTACTAGCCCAATTTGCACTCCTTGAATATCTGTACTGTAGTTTAGTGCCCCTATTTGTAAACCCTCAAGATCTTTGGTGAAATTTATACCCCCGGCAAATTGAAGTCCCTGAACTGTATTTGAATAATTAAATGCACCTGCTGCAGCTAAACCCTCAATGTCATTTGCAATATTAGCAACACCGGCACCGACTAGACCAGCAACATCATCCTTTGCAATATTAAACCCCATAGTTGCTACAAGACCTTCTACATCACCTTGAGCTATATTTGCAGCGCCACTGGCTACTAAACCTTCAATGTTTCCTTTTGATACATTAAATACTCCGGAAGCATTTAAACCCTCAATATCTCCACCCGAAATATTACCAAGTCCAGCAACTTGAAATCCTGAAGAATTTCCTCCTGCATAGTTTAAACCACCTGTTATATGAAATCCCTCAATATCTCCTTTGGTTATGCCTGCTATACCTGTGAAATGCATACCTGAAATTCCATCTTCGCCATAAGCAATACCGGATGTAAATTGTAAACCTTCTAGATATCCTTTTGAATAATTCGCAAGACCGCTTATCTGAATTCCGGACATATCTCTTCCTGCATAATTAACTAAACCCGTAATTTGAATCCCCTCCATATTACCTTTAGTGACATTTGCTAGTCCAGATACTTGAATTCCTTCAGAAAATTCTGATGTATAATTAAATAAAGTACCATACTCTATGCCACTCGTGCCCCCATGCCAACCTGCAATCAGGTTTATTGAGTATCTAGCAGTATAATCCATTGTTTTAGTACCGTTAGAACTAAGAGGAGGGACTACTGTGACTCGCCACTTCCTGAATTTAAGTCCATCATATCTTTCGTAATCGGAGTCCTGTGCCAGAGTGTTTTCTGAATTTATAAGAGTAATAGTAAAAAGAGCCAGTACTAGAAATGCAGTTTTTTTCATTCCATCAGATATTTCGTTAAACAAACGTTGTTTGCTACGTAGGCTATCTGAAAAGGTTATACAGGCTCACTAATACTAAGGCTTGTTCCGCAATCACAACAATATTTCGCACCCTCGGGATTATGCATATTTCCACATTCCTTACATGCATTAGTTCTTTGTGCCATTGCAATCTCGTATGAAACAATACCTGTCGGAACCGCAATGATTCCATATCCAGTGATCATTATGATAGCAGCTATAAATTGACCCAAGTTCGTTACAGGTGTAATATCTCCAAAGCCCACAGTTGTTAAAGTTACAACAGCCCAGTAGATCGACTTTGGTATGCTTGTAAATCCATTATCTGCCCCTTCAACTACGTACATGACAGACCCTGCAATAATGACCAGATTTAAAACAGCAAATAAAAAGACTGAAATCTTCCTTCTACTTGCATACATCGCTTTTCTAAGAAACTCTGCCTCACTTAAGTACTGTACTAGTTTAAGGACACGAAATACCCTTAGAATCCTCAGCATTCTAATTACTAGCAATACCTGTGTTCCGGGTATAATTAGGCTGAGATAGGTTGGTATAGTTGCAAGTAAATCAACAATACCATAGAAACTCAGAGCATAGAGTCTTTTTTTCTTGACGGATATAAGCCTTGTTATATACTCGATTGTAAATATGATCGTAAAAAACCATTCGACTAAATAAAATACCTCATTGTATTTAGCACTCAGAGAAGCAATACTGTCCAGCATTACAACGATCACGCTTAAAATGATGACAATTATTAGCGCAACATCAAAGAATTTACCTAATGGTGTGTCTGCTTCAAATATGATAGTATGAAGCCTTCTTCTCCATGGAGTTGAAGGCTTGTTGTCAGTATTTATTTTGAGTTCTCTCAAACTAATGGTGGGTTCAATTCTTTGAATTGGTCATCAAGTACTTGATTCCAATTCCCTAGATCAGCTGTATTTTTGAGTAAATCTTCCACATCTCCATCAATAGTCACAGAATTGATCTTATCACCCTGAACAATGGAGTTAACAACCTCCATATCAGCATCAGATAGTACCTTGCCAAATACAGAATGTCTACCATCAAGCCAAGGAGTAGCTACATGGGTAATAAAAAATTGACTACCATTAGTGCCTGGTCCAGCATTTGCCATTGATAAGATTCCTGGCGCATCATGCTTTAGACTTGCATCAAATTCATCTTCGAAACGATAGCCAGGTCCACCTCGGCCATCCCCAGCTGGGCAACCTCCCTGAATCATAAAATCTTCAATAACTCGATGGAAACTTAAACCATCATAATAGCCTCTGGAAGCCAGGTTTATAAAATTAGCGACAGTAACAGGGGTTTGTTCTGCAGTTAGAGACAGATTAATTTTTCCTTTAGTCGTATCAAATGTGGCCTTTATCATTCTGAATTCTGTATTAATTAGTTGTTTTTTTTCCTTGTTGTAAAATCCTTCGAAAGCTAATCCATGATAGTAACCAAATCAACAACCAGCTTCCGGCCAGATACCACGCACCAGTATATATTAAAATCGCAGCACTTAGCAGATAAACTATGTGATAGAAATATATTGGAGTCACTATGCCCTTATTAACTTTTTGGACAAGTGATGGAAAAAATAAGCCAACTAGTTTGGATAAGATTACCAATGAGGTATAAATCCAAAGCCCGATGATAAGTCCTTGACTATCGATAAACACAGTACTTGCAATAGTAAGCAAAGCCAGTAGGTCAAGTAAGTTTTCTTTTAAAATATTCATTGATTAGCGCTTTTAAGATGTGACGCTAATATATGAATCACTTAGCTTTGAGGAATAACTTCTTTTGCATGTAGTCCTTTTTCACCTTCAATTACTGAGAACTCAACCTGTTGACCTCTATTGAGTTTTTTAAACCCGTCTACCTCAATTTCAGAAAAGTGAACGAAGATGTCATCACCTTCTTCTCTTGATATAAAACCATAACCTTTTCCGTTATGAAACCATTTTACATACCCTAATTTACGATCTGACATTATTCAATACCTAAGATGTATTATTGTTTAATCATTGAGCACGATTGACTTAGCACAATATTAGGGTAAAAAATAATTTCTGATTTTGATTTTGTCAATAGAGCTTAAATCATCGAATAGTAAGCTCTTCAACATAAAGTATTTTATCAGCTTCATTTCCAATTTCTTTAAAAGAAACTGATGTACTCAAGTTAATATCAGGTGTCCGTTCAACACTTGTTAAAAAGCCATTAAACGTGATCACATTCCCAGGTCTAATTTTCGCCAATGCATTTTTAACTTCACTTGAAGCCGGGATGATATGGAATAGTTCTGTTTGATTATGTACCTGATTTATTGGCAGGGGATGATTAGAAAACTCCAGAAAAGCTTCTCTTTCACTGAGAGTAATGTACATGTGATCTAGATTTCGTTCATCTGACATTTTTGACCATCCAACAAAAAAGTCATATGGAACCAGATCATTAATTTCATCAAAGAAATATTTTTTCTTTTCAAGTACCCTAACCTCACCAGAAATAGATCTTTTTGGTGTAAGGATATAATTACTATAAGTAAATGGTTTTTGCCAGGTTAAATGACTGATGTTTGGCCTATTTGGAGCTATTTCGCCGGGACCATGTGCTATATCCCTGTTGGTCCAAAAAAAATAGGTTGCTAATATTAAGGCGCCGACAATAAGATTTTTAATCATAAGTCTGAGTTCTCACTTTTTCCTTAATGAGTAACTTGACTTTGTATCTGTTACATCCTTTAAAGAAAGAATTATTTAATTCAGACTAACTAAGGTGGGGCAACTAAGAGTTTTTAAAGTGCTTAACAAAATTCTCGAGATCTTTTTTTGAGAAATTTGATAATGCATTTTTACCGTTTGATGAATAGATATCGCTAAAAAGTACGGAGTGTAATGTATTGTACTCAAAGTGGATTGTTCCGTCTTTTAAGTATATATCATGAATATCGTTTCTGTGATATTCTATCTTAGTATCTAGAAGGGGCTGATAAGTTCCAATTATGAATAAGCCATTTGAATCATTGAAAGATTGAAGATCATTTATATATGCTCTTTCAAGGTCCTTATTCATCTGCTCTTTGAGCTGATCGGATATTATCATATAAACTTTTGATTCAGTCATACCTAACACGACTTCATCGTATTTATCAGTAATCTCAATTGTAGGCCCATCCTGAGTCGTTTTATCTGTTGGATGCACAGATGTATCTGACGCAGTAACTGAACTGGTAAAAACTAATAAGCAAACAACTAAGCTGAATAATTTCATAAGTAAATAATACTATATCCTATTATAATAACCGCAGTTAATACTAGTTTAGTTTCTAAAAGTTTCACTTTTATGAAACAGATATGAATACTAGACGAATACTTAGCATATTTAGTTGTATATGAAAGTGAAGAAAATAAAATACATTGAAATCCCAGTATTCGCAGGGGGATTACTATTGCTAGCCTTAATGAATCCAGAAGATTCTGGAACCACATTATGCTTGTTAGAGCACCTTGGTTATCCATACTGTCCAGGAGAAGGTTTAGGGCACTCTATTTCATACTTTTTCAGAGGAGAAATTGATTCTTCATTGGAGGCTAACTTTATGGGACCTTTCGCCGTATCAATCCTGACATTCAGAATATTGTACTTATTAAAAAACTACTACTCAGAAAAGAATAGACTAAAGGAGAAAAGAAATGGCTAAATTAATTGATCATTTGCCAGAACTAGGTGGGGAAGAAGCAATGCTAATCAGTAAAATTTTAAATGACCTTGATGATAATCAAGCAAGATCATTTGCCAGCGCTTACAGATCCAGAAGAAAAGACCCACAAGTGATCCTGTTAGTAACATTAGTAGTCTTTCTTGGATTTGGAGGTATTAACAGGTTTATGCTCGGACAAATAGGTATGGGATTACTTTATTTATTTACTGGTGGTTTATGTCTTATTGGAAGCATCGTTGACATAATTAACCACAAAGACATGGCCTTCGAATACAATAGAAAAATTGCACTTGACGTTAGAAATATGGTTTAAAACCATATTTAATTCAGACTAAAGACTCTGTTGATTGTAAAGCCGATCTGAAATTCACCAGAAAGAAAATCATTTGTCGTCTCTGAAATCAGCTGTTGTTCTATAAAAGTATTTCCTGAAGTAACATAGACTTGAAATACATGACCTCCAGTGTCAAATTCTATTGATAAACCTAATGGATTAAAGGTGCCAGTAGCTCGTTCTGATAAGATTGGTACATATTCGGCTGAGAAAGACAGCATTTCTGTAGCTTTATAGTGCGCATTTAATCCTAAGGCGAAATAATCATTATCTTTAGTGGCATTTTCTTCCTCAATAACCACAGTATTAAAATGTGTAAACATGGGAGAGGCTTGAAGGCTTAATCCATTATTAAACTTTCGGGCTATCATTACGGATGTGAAGTAGTTTAATCTGTCATTTATATCCTCCTGATAAGTTCTTATCTCTTCAGTAACTATTCCTATACTTCCTTTAAAAGCGATGTCCACAGGAATGCTACCATTTTTCTTTTGTCGCAAAAGACGATAGGTAGTATTAAGATCTACAAGATCTTGAATATTCGTTCTACCAAGTCCAATCATCCATGTATCACTTAATCCATACTGAAAACCTAAACGCACTGCAGCGCCCTGATCCAACCCATAGAATGTTTCAATACCACCGTTTATAAGTCCAAAATTATGCTTGACTGTGTAATTTAGGTCACCTTTACTGAGTGTCGATACAGTAGATGTGGAAATTAGAGTCGGAGCCAGAAATATCTCATCAACCGGGGCATCTGGATTAGCTTTAACCCTTTTCATTTGCCCAAATGAGTAATCAGATATAATAATACAAAGCGTTATTAATAACAGTATTCTCTTGTTCATCATAGTTGTTTCAATAGCATGGTGATTTCAATTTTTTGCTCCTCATCAACTTTGAGTATCAGTAATTTTGGAGGTTTGATTTCATAATCATCAAGATTAAGAATCCAGTTGGCCTTCAGCTGAAGGTCATTTCCGGTCATTTGCATAGTGCCATCTACCTCAATTTGTTTCTCCTTACCATGAATTTTAAAAAGTCCAGATACTCTAACTTCCTGTAGAGAGTCAGTTTCTGTATTAAAATCAGAAGTCATCTTCCCAAAGAATTCAGCAAAAGGGTAATCCTCAATATTTAATGTTTTCCTCATATCACGATCACGTTTTCCGTTTCCGGTATCCAGTGTAGATAAATCAATGTAAAAGTCGACGACCCCAGTAGTAAGATTAATCTGACCCGTTAGGTTATTTGAGGTACCCGTAAAATTATGAAGTGGAACTTCTGAGTAGAAAACAGCCTGCCCATTTTCAGAATAGAATGTCTGAGCATTGGTAGTAAATGAAAGAGCTAAAAAAAATAAAAGGATGATGTAGTTTCTCATATTAGTTGTTTTGAGCTCCCTGATTGATCCAAGATCTAATTAATGTGATTTCAGCTGAAGTTAGCGGTGAAGCATTTAATGGCATCCGTCTGCTGTTTGATGGACTTTGACCTAAAACATCAATCAATGGACTGTTGTCAGCATTTCCTGCTTCAATGATAAGTTGGCCGTATGACACTCCCGAACTAGTTATTGTTGCTGAAAAGTCTGTTAGATTGACCCCGCTTCGGGTATTATTTATATGACACCCTGATCCACTACATGAATTATTAAATATGGGTTGAACCTGATTGCTGTATGATACTATCTCTTCAACATCTTTTTCATCAACAATATTAATAACTTGTTCACTTTGGCAGGCAGACAAAATGATAATTACTACTAAGAATAAGATTACTTGTTTAAACATGTGATATAGGTGATTGAGCAAATTAGTTATGAAACATACAACATCAAGAGATTCAAAAATAATTCAAGTTGCAATTCTAGACGGGAAAAAATAAACCCGAACCGTTCAGAGTTCGGGTTTTTTCTTTAGGGCATTTGGTGCTTTTCAGCATCCAAAAGCTCATTTGCTCTTCGACTGGTGACTACGACATGCTGAAGACATAGTTGCAGACCATCAAAATTTTTACATATGTTACTCCTTAATAAAAATGAGATTTGGAAATACTTAAAGACATACCGTTTCGAAAGCTTGAAATTTTGATTGCAGCGCTAACTCTAGTGTGCGTGTCTTCCATAACTTTTCTTAGTAGACAATTAAGAATAGCTGATCAAGACGCTATTGCTGCTGCAGAAAGTGTTGAGATAATTCTTCATAAGAAGACAACACTCGAGGATCTTGCTGATTTACTGGAAGCTAAAGATGTTATCAAATCTAAATCGGATTTCGTGTGGGTTTCTCGATTGTTAGGATGGAGAAATTTTAGAAGAGGCAGATATGAAATTGATGGTGGTTATTCATATGACGTTTTTCTTTCAAAACTAGCTAGGGGAATACAGGATCCGGTAAATGTGACTATACTTCCTGGTATTGATCAATCTAGATTTAGTGAACAGCTAAGTTCGAAACTTCATTTTAATAGTGAAGACGTTATTCGAGTCATGAATGACAGCCTTTACCTCACAAGCTTAAATTTATCGACTGAAAAGCTATTCGGACGAATGTTGCCAGAAACATACTTAATGTATTGGACCATAGATCCTAAAAATGCAATCAACCGGATTCTGGAAGAATTTGATAGTCAGATTACTCAACAATATGTAGACGATCTGCCATCCGGTCGTTATGATATAGATGATATCATAACAATGGCCTCCATTATTGAATGGGAAGCAAAAAATGATGAAGAGAAATCAAGAATTAGTGGCTTATACTGGAATAGAATTAAGACTAGAATGAGGCTTCAAGCGGATCCAACTGTAAATTTTGCATTAGGGGAAAGAAGAAGGTTGTTATTTGAAGACTATGAATTTGAACATCCCTATAACACTTATAAAATTTATGGGCTACCACCATCAGCAATAACAAATCCTTCCATTAGCTCTATTGAAGCAGCTGTATTTCCAGAAGATCATGATTATTTGTACATGGTAGCTAGCCCTGAGGGTGCCCATGTTTTTTCGAGTTCATTTGAGGAACATCAGGTTGCCAGTGAAAGATGGCGTAAATGGCTTAGAGAGCAGTTTAGGATAAAGCGACAAAAAGAAAGAGAAGAAAATGTGAGTTCTTAGAGATTTTAATTTTCAATCTGAGAATCCACAGCCAAAGTATCTGATATAACTTCTGGTCTATAGTAATCTTCTATGCTTACCTTCTGATTGATGTGTGTTCCATTGAAATCAACATCCAGTGTAAATTTGTCATTACTTCTATAAAATCTCATGGCATCATTCAGGTATACTGGGTTGCCTACATATAGTAGGCTTTCCAAAACAATTTCAGCAACATCATATCCAATAAAAGAAAAGAGGGTAGGCTCACGATTAAACCTTAGCCTGTAATTTGATTCAAAATCATTGATCTTTAAAGTGTCAGCTCCAATATCAAATGATTTGGTATAGGATAATTCAGTTGAAGTCATGCCTAATGAATCTAAATCAATATTTTCCCACTCTTCAGAGCCAAGAATTGCTATTTCACTTCTAAGAGCCTGAAGGTCAGTTAGTAAAGATTCTACAAGAGTTTGAGCGGCAATACCGGTAAATGGAGCATAAATAGCGTCTACGGGAACATATCTTAATGAATCTACGAGGAGAGTTTCAGTAGTAAATACTTTTGTATAATCTCGTATATCATAACCCAGGGATTCTAGGTCGTGAACATTATAATAGGCGATATGAGCACCAAGTTCCTCAGCTCTATATCTAAATCCACTTGCTGATGGGCCACCTAATCCATTGGATTCAGCTAAAACCGCCAATGTATCATATTGAAGTTGATTAACAGCATATTCAGCCATCCTCTTACCTTGAATTTCAAAAGATGGATTGAACTGATAGGTGTAATTTCTATAAACTGAAATTGAATCAGCATTAGCCAATGGGGCAATCATTGGAATCTGAAAACGTTCAGCTTGTAATGAATAACTTTCAACCATTTCAGAGAAAAGTGGACCTATAATCACATCTGAATTGTGCTTCCAGGCTAAATCATACATTTTATTTTCAGCTAACTGAGGGGCTGATTCAGTATCGATATAGTTAATAAATGCCTTTTTGTCGAATTGATTCTCATTGAATTCTTCAACTGCTAGTAGAATACCAAAATATAAATGCTGTGATACCTCAAATGCCTCACCATATTGGTTCAAAGTGGGTAGTGCAACTCCAATATTGTACATGGTACCTTCAGGCGCTTTAGGATATCTGAAGTTACTAACTCTAGCAGCGTACATTGAATCAGACAACTGACTTTCCAATTCACCAATTGGGTATCTGAATGCATTTGGTTCATTTTCTGTGAAGAACTCAATAAGTTGCTTAACAATCTCAATATTGTATAAACCAACAGAGCTTTTTATTAAATCAAAACGTACATCCTCATAATCTGATTTTCTGTAAGCTTGATATCGTTGTTCAACAGATAAATAATTCAATATTTCCTCATAATATCGAATTGAATTGTATAGTATAGAGGTTTGTCGACTTGATTTACTTAATTCGTATAACTCGTCCAACGCTGAGGCATAGTCATCAAGCTGAAAATAGGAGAGTGCTTTTGTGAGTTTTGCATCCTGTGATATGTCATCATCACCCAAGCTTTTGAATTTTGATAAGGAACCTAATGCTTTACTTGGTTTTGATAAGTTATAGTAACTTTTTGCAGTAAATAGATACCCTCGAGGCTCATTCACTTGTTCGAAAATGCGAGCTGCTCTTTCATAATCACCTGAATTATACAATGACATTCCAGTATCAAATACTTGAGCATTGGTAAGATTAATACCGCTAAAGACCAATAGAAGCGTTATAAAGTGTTTTTTCATGAACGGCTGATTAAAGTTGTGATCTTTAACTAAAACAGGATAAAAAAGTTCTCATTATTCCCATTCAATGGTAGCTGGTGGTTTAGAGCTAATATCATAAACGACTCTATTTATACCTCTAACCTCATTGATAATTCTATTTGAAACATGAGATAGGAAATCATAAGGGAGATGAGCCCAATCTGCAGTCATTCCATCAATTGAAGTTACAGCTCGAAGCGCTATTGTAAATTCATATGACCGTTCATCGCCCATTACGCCTACACTTTGTACGGGTAGTAACACAGCTAATGCTTGCCATACGTTATCATAATGGCCTTTATTCTTAAGTTCCTCAATAAAGATAGCATCAGCATCTCTCAACAAATCAAGTTTATCTTTTGAGACATCTGATATAACTCTAATAGCTAATCCAGGTCCAGGGAAAGGGTGTCTGGAAATAAAATGCTCTGGTATCCCTAATTCTCTTCCAACTTCTCTTACTTCGTCTTTAAAAAGCTCTCTAACAGGCTCAATAAGCTTTAGGTTCATCTTTTCCGGTAAGCCACCGACATTATGATGAGATTTAATTGTAGCTGATGGACCCTTAAAAGATACCGACTCAATTACGTCAGGGTACAATGTTCCTTGAGCCAGCCACTTGAAATCACTGAGATGATTTACTTCTTCATCAAATACATCAATAAATGATTTACCTATAATTTTTCTTTTCTCTTCTGGCTCAGTGACTTCTGTCAATCTATTCAAAAATAGTTCAGAAGCATTTACTCCTTTAACAGGGAGGTGTAGATCTCTAGTATAGAGTTCCATTACCTGATTGAATTCATCCTTCCTTAAAAGTCCATTATCAACAAATAAACACTGTAGTTGATCACC
>CBFHVG010000001.1:0-30786 GCA_965659005.1 uncultured Balneolaceae bacterium | reverse complement strand
GTAGTTAACTGAGTTGCAGGAAATTGTGATGATGCAGGATTTGCAACTGACACACTTGGTGTATCACCGCCTGTCTTAGGTACAGTAACAACAAACAGGTCATAATTGACTTGAGCTAATACTTTGTCACCTTCAGGTGCCATATGGAGACTTCCGGCATTACTAGGAGTATTACTTTCCTTTGCAAGTATATCTTCAGGTACAATTGAATGATCATGATTCGGGGTTCCTGATGCTCCAGTTACAATACCAGTTACTCTGATATGTTCCTTTTGATCAGTACCATCAAATCGAATAGATAATAGTGTTCCATTACCTCTGTTTAAGTAAACTCTATCATTACCTTTTACGAAGTGAGGATTGCTGCGACCTGCTGATTTATCAATAAGGTATACGGTACCCGCTTTTTCAGAATCAAGCCAAACTAAGTCTTCATTGGCACCGAATGCAAAAGGCCCATAAGATTGGTTATAGCTTCTTTTTGGGCCCCTTAAAGCAACAATTCGATTAGAATTAAATGACCATGCAAGTGAAGAATATACACCTGATTCATTTGTGAGTCTTATTTCTCTGATTCGTCTACTGTTAGGATCCATTTTGATAATGTGCCCGCCTTCAGTTTCGTCCCATGTTGAAAAAGCAATCCATTTTCCATCAGGTGACCATACAGGGTATGCTTCAGTTCTCTGAGTATTTGTAAGTCTTTTAGGTTCACCATCAGGTAAGTTCATTATGTATAAATCGTTCAGAACAGTGAATACAACCTGAGAACCATCAGGTGATGGTACTGTATTTCTGATTTGAGTGGCGAGAACTTGCTCATCATCACTAATGGGATACTTGAATTCAACTCTTGGTCCCATTTCAAGGTTTACATCAACATCGATTTTAATTTCTGTTGAGCTTTCCTCATCGATAGAGATTTTATGAATACTACCACCATATGATGTAAGTAAGTATTTGCTATCAGGCGTGAAAGACATACCAGGCATTACACCCATTGAGGCGATAGATTCTTGCTCATCTCTTTGAACCGGGTAGGCAAGCCAGCGCTCGTTACCACTGCTCCTGTCTCTAAGAACAAGACCGGTTTTATCCTCATATCTTGAACCATATACCATCCATTTTCCATCGGGAGATAATACAGGAGTAAATGCCGATCCATACCTTGAAGTTACTGACCTTGTAGAACCAGTCTCTCTATCATATACTGCAATTTGATATTGAGGAAGTTGAGCATTGTAATTCCAGGCACCATTTCTTCTTGAAAAGTAAATATAACGACCATCTGGACTTACGGCTGGATCAATGGCCTTTCCAGGGCCTGATATTGCTTCCAATTTGGTACCACTCCCACCATCTTTATGAATCAAATGCAGATCCGGTAAACGAGCTCCTCTTGAAACAACAATGTAATCCCCGTCAGGCGTCCAGTCAGCGTTGGTATTTTGAAATTTATTGCCTTTAGTCACGGTGTGGACGTCAGATGTATCCTCTAATGATAAATAGTAAACATTGTTACCACCCGACCGATCTGAAGTAAATAATATATGCTTCCCATCTGGGCTATATCTCGGATGACTATCGAATGCCATCCCATCTGTTAACTGTTTGGCTTTACCCCCAGTAATAGGCATCTGATATAAATCTCCAAGTAGGTCGAAAACGATTTGTTGTCCATCTGGACTAACATCAAGTGAGATCCATGTACCTTGGGTTGCATTAAATTTAAGCTCCCTGTCCGGATTCATCGGTAAATCTTTACTTTTCTTTTTGAGCTTTACCGTGTCAGTTTCTGTAGTATCTACATAGATACCATTAAGTATTTCAAAGGTTTGTGCTGTTACATTGGATGTAGTCAATCCAAATACAAATAGCATAAATAAGGCAGTATGAATTAGCCTATAGTACTGTGACTTCATGATTTATAAATTAGTTAGTGTTTACCCCTATATCAGGTAAGCTTTTCGTCGATAGATATAGTAAAAAAAATGGTAAATGCCTACAGTACAGCTGCTTCTGTAAGTTTGATTGTATGCAGATTTGCGTCCATTCTTGCATTTATTCCGATTGGCATGGTAGCGTTATAGAGGTCATGGCTTATCATGGCTCCATAAAATGCTGGGACTTTAAGAGGTTTGATATGATGATTTAACACCTCTTTTAAGCTAAAACTGTTGTTACTTTGTGTACATGACGTGCATTCACCAAAAATGAATCCAGAAATACTATCAAGAACCCCATTAAGTTTAAGCTGAGTTAACATTCGATCTACTTTGTAGACATCCTCTCCTACATCCTCCAAAAATAGAATTTTATCAACCCAATCGGGTTCGTACTCTGATCCAAGAAGTGAACACAGAACAGTTAAATTACCACCAATCAATTCGCCATTTGATATCCCATCATTAATAGTAAAAGCATGCTCCTTTTTTAAATCAGGGATAGTAATTAAGGCTTTTTCAGCGTCTTTAAGAATGCTATTGAATAAATCCAGGGTATATGAATTCCATTCAGACTTGCCAACCGGCCCATGGAATGTAGTTAATCCAGTTTTTTTGTTAATAGCTAAATGAAGTGCCGTTATATCAGAAAAGCCAATTAGTGGTTTGGGATTTTCTTTAATAGCTTCAAAATCAATTAAATCCAGAATCCTTGCACTTCCATAACCGCCTCTTATGCATAGAATGGCATCAATTTTATTGTTTTTAAAGGCATTATTAAGGTCTAATGCCCTTTGCTCATCGGTTCCGGCTAAATATCCATAGTTACGAATCTCAGTATACTCTCCCTCGATTAACTTAAAACCTATATCGGTTAGATTTTCAATCATGAGCCTATAATCATCTGGATTATAGATAGGACTGGCTGGTGCAATCAAACCTATTGTAGGATTGCTTGGTAGTCTATTAGGACTGATTCTATTTAGATTACTACTAATATCAATCTTAGGTAAACCAGCTAATGAACTTAGCCCTAATAATTTAATAAATTGTTTTCTATTCAATTTCATAGGATCAATCCTTATAAAGGTTGTATTTCCTTATGATAGAAAGTACTTCTTCAGGCACACAATTATTAACGCCTAAATTATCTTTGATTCTGTTTCTTACCTCAGTCGATGATATTTTATAAGGTACGTGGTCTATGAATATTGTCCTTTCAATAATAGCATGACCAACATGATCATGAGAAGCCCCTGGCCTAAAAGCAGCCAGTAATTCAACCTCATCTAATATCTTGTCATGGTATTTCCATGTATGAAACTGAGCTAAGCTATCTTCACCTAGGCAAAAGAAGAACTCATGATCTGGATGCTGCTTTTTAAGCTCAAGAATAGTATTAATCGTGAATGAGGGTTTCGATAAAGTGTCTTCCAATGTTGAAATCAGAGTATTATCTAATTTATCAAAAGCCGCATCGAGCATTTCTTTCCTGATGTTGTATGGAACATAATTACCCTCAAGCTTGTGAGGAGGAAAAGGTGTAAGTAAGACCCAAAGTTCATCTATGTATCCAGATTGCAGGAATGACTTTGATATCTGAATGTGACCCAGGTGCACTGGATCGAAGGTTCCGCCTAAAAGACCAACCTTCTTGCCCATTAGTTTTCGTCTATACTTGAACTTTCTGCTACGGCATCAGTATTTATCTTAGAGATAGCCTCTTCAGCACGGTCTCTCAAGTTCTCAACCTTTTCACGTTCTTCTGACCTTGGAAATAGTTGAAGAAACTTATTATAGCTTGCCAGAGCTTTTTCATATCGTTCTCTCTGTTTCTCAGTAATACTTTTGTCAGCGTATATAACATACGTCTCAATCTGTTTTACGAGGGCAGCTTCAGCAAATGGAGCTTCAGGAAACTGATCAATGGTTAACCCATAATATATAGCAGCTGCTTCGTATCTATCCGTTCTAAGGTAAAAATCAGCAGCCATATAGTATTTTCTGGCTAGTTTAGATCTAAGTTCATCTATGTATTTAGCAGATTCTATAACTCTGTCAGAATCTGGGTATCGATTATTAAACAACTGGAATGCTTCTAAAGCACGAATAGTGTCTGATTGATCTAATTTGTATCTGGGACTCAATTCTTTGTAGCAAAGAGCTATTTGGAAATCAACTTCTTCCCTTCTACTGTCATTTGGGTAAAATGAAATAAATCTTTCATATTCGGAGGCTGCAAGTAAGTAATTTCTATCATTGAAATAAGATGAAGCCAGATAGTATTGAGCATCTTCTGCAAATTCAGTACCTCTTCCTACCCTGGTAATGCTTTCAAAGGCTGTAGCTGCCTGAGAATATTTTCCTTTTTCATAAAGTCTTGTTGCCTTAGCATACGCACTATCAACTGGTTCACCTGGGCGAAGAACATCTGATCCACGACAAGCCCCAATTAGGCTGATTAAAATTATGAATAAAAAAAGATGGCTAAAATTAGTTTTGTACATATATAGTTTAGTATTCTCTGTTTTTGAGAAAGAGTAAAAGCTTTATCAATTCGCTTTTATAATCTGAATCATCAAAATTATTGATAGCTGCCATAGCTTTATTGTAGTGGCTATCAATTTCTGTTATCGTATCGTCAATGACATAGAGTTCCTTATATAAATCAATGACTTTCTTAACATCACCATCGCTATTAGATGTCGATGAAAGCACTTTGTTTAGAACCGCATTCTGTTCATTGTTTCCACGCTCTAACGCTAGTAAGCTAAGATATGTTTTCTTCCCTTCATAAATATCTCCACCAGCTTTCTTTCCAAATTTTTTAGGGTCAGCAATAACATCCAGCAAATCATCCTGAATTTGAAAAGCAATTCCCAATTGTTTGCCTATTTCGAACAATGTTTCAGCATTTGTATTGTCATGTGCTGAAAGAGCACCCATTTCCATTGCTGAGCTTAGCAAAGCCGAAGTTTTACCTATGATCATCTGAAGATATAATTCTATACTTACTTCATCAGTACTAACAAACTGCATATCAAGAGCCTGTCCTTCACATACCGTTTTTACAGCATACTGAAATGATTTATGGATACTCAAAAATTCAGTTTTGGTATAAGCGTCTTCAATGCCATAAAAGTTTAGAAGCTCATAAGCTTTACCAAACATAGCGTCACCGGAGAGTATCGCTGTGGCTTCATCCCACTTTTTATATACCGAAGGATGTCCCCTTCTGATTTCAGCCTGATCCATTATATCATCATGAATCAAGGTGAAATTATGCAACACTTCAATCGCCAAAGCAGATGGTAAGGCATTATCTACAATACCACCACAAATACCACATGATAGCATACATAACAATGGTCTTATTCTCTTACCTCCAAGATCCAGTGTATACCTGATTGGTTCATACAGTAATTCAGGCTGATTTGGCAACGATATTGAATCAATGCCTTCCTGAATTAATGCCGATAAGTTTTGCTGAAGCGTCTGTTTCAAAATGATAAATCAATTAAGCCTTAAATATACTGATAATGACTGAAGTATTTAAGATAAATCAGGAATAGAGTTTCGATGTGTTTAATTGATCTATGTTATCACAACCTAAGAGACATAAAATGTAAGTAAAGTTCATTTTAAGCTGATCATAGTAAGATTGTAATCCATCTAGACCGCTTTCAGTTATGACTTTAATAATGGGCTGTGCCATTGCAGTAAAATTAGCACCCAGACAGAGTGATTTAGCAATGTCAGAAGCACTGCGAATACCACCGGAGGCTATTAATTCAAAACTATTTTCCCATTTCAATTCGGATACTTCCCTTAAACTCTGAAGTGTTGGAATACCCCAGTTATCAAACTCATTATTAGGGTTTTGATTGATTTTTCTTTGATTTTCCACTTTTGCCCAGCTTGTACCTCCAGCTCCTGCAATATCTATAACACTAACACCTGCATCAATTAGTATTGAGGCTACTTCTTTTGAGATTCCGGCTCCGGTTTCTTTCACAATAACTGGTACTTTACTTTTAGAAATCAATTGTTCGATACCTGATCTAACCCCTTTAAAAACCCTGTCTCCCTCAGGTTGCATAAGCTCTTGTAATGGATTTAAGTGGATTATTATTGCATTAGCTTCAATGGAATCGATAAGCCTACTAACTAATTCATCAGGAATACCATTAACCAGTTGAACTCCACCAATATTGGCAGCAATAAATGCATTTGGAGCAGATTTTCTAGCTGATTTGAAAGATTTAGTTTCTTCGGGATGATCTATCATTGCTCTTTGTGACCCTACCCCAAATGGAAGATTATTTATCTCACAAAATTCAGCTATTAAAGAATTAACAGCTGTTGCTCCTGAATAACCACCTGTCATTGATGATATAAATAATGGGAAGTCAAAATTTCTATTAAGCAATAAAGCTTCTGTGCTAATGTCTTCTATATTTACTTCAGGCAGTGCATTATGCTTAAACTGAATATGATCGAAGCCTGTGGCTGTGTCATATTGAGTGCCATCATGAATAGTTAATTCAACATGTTCTTTTTTTCGGTTCTTAATACTCATGATTTATCGAAGATTATATTGAACACCCAGAAGTGCTCCTACAGAGTTTAACAAATCCCCCTGATCAATACCTATGCTAATAAAAGCAGAAGCAATTTCATTGTATCTGAACTTTAAATCTGCTGAACTGTACCATTGATCTTGCCGGGGTGTCCTTCTTGGTTGGTTATCCGGATCACAAAACTGTCCTCCTACGCATCCCGTTGTAAAACCATAATTTCTTGAATAGGTTATTCTAAGATCAAGCAGGGTTTCTCTTTTGAGGTTAAACAGGCTTTGTAGATTAGAGGTAAAGCCAATATGATGACCTAATATGATGTTATTTACAAATGCAATTTCAGTATCAGACAAGTTTTGTATACCAACTAAGGGCAATCCAATAATTCTGTTTTTGTAAGTCCAGCCGTTTCTATAGAGAAAGTTAAAATAGTATTGATCACCACCCCTTATTTCGCCCTCATCACGCCTGGAATCTTGTTTAACAGTATTAACCATCTCATAGACAAAATAACTGATTAGTGGGCTTTTACGGCCGGTATTTTTCCATTCAAAAGCCCATAATCCATCTGCAGGACTCCGGTATCTTACGCCCATTCTGGACTCGATGAAAAACTGTTTAGCTAAAAGGATTTCACTTTTCTCCAAAGGAATCTGAATAGCATAATCAGTCATGCCAACTGTATTTCCCTGAAAACTAATGGGTTCTGGGTCATCAGAGGTTGCTTTTCCCTTTTGACCGAAGAAGACATTCATAAAATCATTGAAGGAATCAGGTAAATCTCCATATATGGGATGGTTCCCTCCCCACTGAACATTATGAACAAGAGATCCTCTGAAATTTATTGGCCAGCTATCTTTTCCTAATTTTAAACTCAAGGCTTTCATATGAAGCCAGGAATCTTCGACATAACGATCATCCTCAAACCAGCCATGAGCTAAATAACCTTTAAA
This sequence comes from uncultured Balneolaceae bacterium, assembly GCA_965659005.1. GTDB lineage: Bacteria > Bacteroidota > Rhodothermia > Balneolales > Balneolaceae > CAYPTY01. Next base: position 23,313 of record CBFHVG010000001.1, on the reverse strand, counting down.
TTGAAACAAGCCAGAGGTTACTGGAATATCCACCCAATTATCCACTGAGCCCATAATCATGGGCATTGTCGGACTATTTGAAGACCATAACATGGATCCAATAGCAACATCATTCTGAATCCATCCATCGCGAAATTCTTTTTTCCCTATAGTTAAACTTAGATCATTTAAAATGGCCTTGAAATATAGTTCATGAACAAATGCTTCACCCTCAGTTCCATATCTTAAGACACCAGAAGCCTTTGTTTCATAATCTACATTCCTGGTTTTTATATAGTTGTAGCCCGAAACAAATTGATTAATTGAACTGTTTTCAGATTCAATTAATCCATATTGATTTGAAACAAGCCAGAACGGGTTGCTGCCATCGCCTAAACCCACCCAGGATTTAAGTTCGACATTAGACTGTTGAGCAAAGGCCTGGCTGGTTAAAAGTAAAATAAAGAGGGTTGTCAGCTTATTCATTTGAAGATCTATAGCGATTGGGCAAGAATATAGACCATTTAGATAAGATATGAACCGCTGTTTACATGAAAATTTTGACCTGTAGCGTGCTTTAATTTTCCAGATGCCAATAATAGGCATAACTCTGCTATATCCTCTGGTGGAGCAATTTCATTTAAGGCGAGGTCTTTAGTTAAATAGTCCTCTCCATATACTTCCATAGAATTGATTGCCATGTCAGTTCTTACGAATCCTGGTGAAATGGTATAAGCTGTTATACCATTTTTACCATAACTCCGAGCTATACTCTTTGTAAAAGCATTCAAGGCGCCTTTTGTGGCTGCATAAGCCGCATATTCTTGTGTATCTCCTCTGCTTCCAGCTCTCGATGAAATGTTAATCAACACACCGTTGGTTTGATTGATTAACCAAGATTCGATTGCCCATTTGCTTGTTAGTGATGGACTTAGGAGGTTTACTTGAATATGTTTATTGTAATTATTAATCCAGTCTTGATCCTCTGATGTGAAGGAAGATTCTTCAAAAATCCCTGCGTTGTTAATAATAACTTCGGGTCCGTTTTTTTGAAAAATGACTGTTTTTAGTTTTTGAACAACCTCTGCTTCATTACCAAGATTAACTGAGATATGTTGATACCTTGGATTATTGAATGGGTCTATTGAGGATCTGGATGTTCCAATAACATGAAAGTTCGCATTTAACAGTGCTTGTGCTATAGCATTCCCTATTCCACGTGATGAACCAGTTACAAGAGCTGTCTTATCCATATAAATTATTTTCGCCAAATAGGCACATTAGAACAAGCTTCTCCATACATGATCTTTGAAGCTGTTTTCATGAGCTTAGAGGTAGTGTATGCATAAACTTCATCGGGTACGTATTTGTCTGAACACCCTTTAATCATTACAAACTTTTCTTTATAGGCATCCCAGTCAATATCGTTCAATATCCTATTATAAAGTGTAATAAGGGCTTCTTTTTTATCGCCTACAATAATTTCAGAAGCATGAGATTCAGATTTACTGGCTATAAGCATGTATGCCCAGGGTGGGATGATTGCATCACTGGAGCAATAAGTCGCTAATATTTTCCCATTGAACTGACTCCAATTGAAATTGTCTAAATGATCCCTAAAGTCTTTCTCTTTTAGAATAAGTTCTTGAAATAGAAAGGGTTTTATATCCAGTTCTTCTATTTCAACTTCTGGATAAAGCTTCTCCAGATCAAAATTGATCAATTTTGTGTTCTGCTTAACTTTATTGACTATGGGATTGGACATATTTATACCGAAAAGGACTCACCGCAGCTACAAGTTCTCGAAGCATTCGGGTTATTGAAGTGAAACCCCTTTCCCTCGAGTCCATCAGTATAGTCAAGTTCTGTTCCAGCCAGATAAAGAAAGGATCTCATATCGATGAGAATATTCAGATCACCCACATTAAATAGTTTATCATTCTTTTCAAGTGTTCCTACTGTATCGAAATCCAGCTCATATGTAAGACCAGAACAACCTCCACTAACAACACCGATTCGCAGATAGGCTTCTTTTTCAACCTTATTCTCTTCTCGAATTTCGTCTATACGTCGAGCTGCTCTATCTGTAATTGATAATTCCATTATGTTCTATACAGAAATTACCTGAATTTCAGGGTCTATTCTTTTAACCATACTCTCGATAGCATATAAAGTACCTGTTGTTGCCGTTGGGCAAGTTCCACAGGCACCCTGATAATGTACTTTAAGTCTGTTATTCTCTAGACTCAAAACCTTTAGACCTCCCCCGTCAGCTAGTAGATATGGTCTTACTTGATCGTCAAGCATTCGGTTGATTTCATGAAGTCTTGGATCGTCTGATTCCATTGCCTCTTTGGAGATATGTACTTCAGCATCTTCTTCAATATCACCTACTGGAGTTGCTTCACGAATTGGAGGGGCTAGTTTTCTTAATAACTCTGACCAGACAGCACTACCGTCCTGAGTTACCGTAACATATTTGTCGACGTAGTAAACATTTATTACGCTATCTATTGCAAATAATGATGAAGCCAATTCATCTGACTCAGCTTCCATTACATTTTCAAATGATCTAGTAACACCATTAGTTAGAGGTTCGTCCAGGACGAATCGCATTGCATCCGGATTTGGTGTTCTTTCAATTTCTCTGATCTTAGGCATGATTTAATAATAATTTATTCAAAAAATTCTTTTACGTATTCAATTCCGGCTATGAGGCGGTCAATATCGGTCTCATTGTTATAAAATGAAAGAGATGCTCTGGCTGTACCTGGTATTCCATAAATGTCCATAATTGGTTGAGCACAATGGTGACCTGTTCTTATGGCTATACCTTCCTGATCAATTATAGTACCAAGGTCTGTTGGGTGAATACCATCAACCAGGAAAGAGATTACTGAGGCCTTATTTTTAGCAGTACCAATAATTCGAAGGCCATCAATTCCCTCCATTTTACTAGTTGCATAATTAAGTAACTCGGTCTCCCTGCGTTGTATGTTATCCATTCCTATATCCATCAGATAATCAACCGCTGTTCCTAATCCTATACCAGCTGAAATTGGTGGAGTGCCAGCTTCAAATTTAAATGGAATAGTATTGTAGGTAGTTTTTTCAAATGTTACTCTGTCAATCATATCACCACCGCCTCTGTATGGTGGCATTTTTTCCAGTAATTCAGCCTTTCCATAAAGGATTCCAATACCAGTTGGACCGCACATTTTATGACCGGAAAAAGTCAAGAAATCACAATCTAAGTCCTGAACATCAACAACTGAATGAGGTACAGATTGTGCAGCATCGAGTAATACAACTGCATTTGAAGCATGGGCTGCCGTTATCATCTCCTTTACGGGATTGATTGTTCCAAGCACATTAGAAGTGTGTATAATGGATACAATCTTGGTTTTATCACTTAATAATGAGTGATATTTATCCAAATCTAATTCGCCCTGCTCGTTAAATGGGATGACTTTCAACTTAGCACCTACTTGTTCACAGAGCATTTGCCAAGGAACAATATTAGCATGGTGCTCCATCGCTGAAATCAAAATCTCGTCCCCACTCTTGACAAATGAACGACCGTATGAACTTGCAACTAAATTTATAGAATCAGTGGTACCTGTTGTTATAACAACTTCCCGATCTGATGGGGCATTAATTAGTTTTGCAATTTTCTTACGAGATTCCTCATACGCATCAGTTGCGCGTTGGCTTAACGTATGAATACCCCTGTGAACATTAGCGTGTTCTTTTAGGTGATAATTGTGAATGCGATCAGCGACAATTTTAGGCATCTGACTAGATGCTCCATTATCAAGGTATACCAACGGTTTACCATTGATTTCCTGATTTAAAACAGGAAAATCATTTCTGATCGTTTTCCAATCAATATTTGTAGATATGGCCTTATTAACCCCATCAGCCATAATTCACCTTCCTTAAGCCTCTACAGGCTCTCTGTTTGTGTATTTAATAACTTCTTCGAGTAAAAGTTTCTCAACAGATTCTACCTCCATACTCTCAACACTTTCAAGTGCAAAAGCATAAACCAGAAGTTCTCTGGATTTCTGTTCGGTTAATCCACGTGAATGCAGATAGAAAACCTCTTCTTCATCCAGGTAACCAATTGTTGCACCATGTGAACACCGTACATCATCAGCAAAAATCTCTAGCTGAGGCTTGGTGTTTACCTTACCCTCTTCAGAAAGCAATAAATTTCTGTTTTCCTGGAATGAATCTATCTTCTGGGCGTCTTTAGCAACGAATATTTTACCATTAAATATGGAATGGGCATTATCATTTACAACTACTTTATGAAGTTGATGACTATTACCGTGAGCAAAACGGTGGTCCATAATTGAATGCGTATCTGCAATTTGATCCCCGTCGATAAGAACAAGTCCGTCAACAGTAAAGTCAACTTCTTCTGCATTCTGAATAACTCTAGGCTCATTACGGAATAACTTGGCACCTAGACAGATAGTATAAGAGTGATACTCTGCGTTTCTTTCTAATTCTGCAATAGGGCGAGAAATATGTGATGCCATTTTTGAATCACGCTGTATACGAGCATGATGAACATGAGCACCCTCAAAAAGTTTGAATTCTGTTACCGGAACATTTAGATAAGTGTTTTGCTCTAAACCAATATGCTCTTCAATAATAGTAGCCTTAGAGAATTGCTCACCTACAAAAAGTAATCTAGGAGTTGCGAAATATGCCTCATCTGCACCTGTAAAGAGATTCAGGATGTGAATGGGTGTTTCAACAACTACTTCCTTTGGAAGGTATATAAAGGCTGCATCATTGATGTTAGCGTCATTCAATGCAACAAAAACATCATCTTCATAATTAGAAATGTTTCCTAAATACTTGGCTACAGCTGAATGATCTTTGAAATCACAAATATTACCTACGATTGCACCAGTAGGTAATTCAGAAATTGATGATAACTCTCTACTGAATTCTCCATTTATGAAAACAAGTCTGGAATTCAATGCTTCAGGAAGGTGATACTTAGTTATGTCTCCTAATTCAGCAACATTAACTTCAGAAATGGATTTAAATGAATTTCTCGTAATAGATTTCAGATCAATAAATCTCCATTCTTCATCCTTTCTAGTTGGGAATCTGATCTCATTTAGTCCTTGTGTACCTCTTTGAGCTACAGTTTTGAAGGGACTATTGGCGGCATCAAAGCTGCCATCAATAAAATCCATGAATGTTTGGATATCCTGTACTGCAGTGCTCATTAGTGAGACTCCCCATTTAGGATGATATCTTTTTCATCTTCAAGCCAGTCGTAACCCTGATCTTCAAGTTGTAATGCAAGTTCACTTCCACCTGATTTAACAATTTTACCACCTCTCATCACATGAACAAAGTCTGGTTTAACGTAGTCTAGCAGACGTTGATAGTGAGTAACCATCACAATTGCCTTATCTTCGTTAGCAAATTTGTTTATGCCATCAGAAACAACTCTCAGAGCATCTATATCAAGACCTGAGTCTGTTTCATCCAAAAGGGCAAGAGTTGGATTTAAAACAGCCATCTGGAATATTTCATTTTTCTTCTTCTCGCCACCTGAAAATCCGGTATTAATACTTCTTTCCAGGAATTCATCATCCATATTGATGATACTAAGCTTACTAACCAGGTAGTCTTCAAACTCGATCGGATCGAGTTCTTCTCTTTCATTAGCTCTTGCAATGGTATTATAAGCTTCACGAAGTAAAGTTTTATTTGTAATACCAGGCACTTCTACCGGATATTGGAATGCTAAGAACAGACCGAGATGAGCTCTTTCATCCGCATCCATTTCTAAAATGTCTTCACCATTGTAAAGTACTTCACCTTCAGTTACCTCATATTCAGGATGTCCGGCAATAATTTTTGATAGTGTACTTTTTCCGCTACCATTTGGACCCATAATTGCGTGGATTTCACCTGCATTAACCTTGAGGTTTACACCTTTGAGGATTTCAATATCTTCGCCTTCAACTTTGGCATGTAAATTTTTGATTTCTAACACTGTTGTATTCTTTTGATTTAAAATTATTATTGAGGTGTATTAACCAACGCTACCTTCAAGCTTGATGTCCAATAGCTTGTTTGCTTCCACAGCAAATTCAAGAGGAAGTTCTTTTAATACTTCCTTGACAAAACCATTCACAATCATGGAGATGGCATCCTGTTCACTGATACCTCTTTGCATCAGGTAGAAGATTTGTTCTTCCCCTACTCTTGAAGTCGTTGCTTCATGCTCAACCTTAGCTGTAGGGTTTTCAGATGAGATATAAGGGAAAGTATGAGCGCCACAAGTCTCACCAATTAGCATAGAATCACAGACACTGTAGTTTCTTGCTCCCTTTGCTTTCTTACCTATTTTAACTTCACCTCTATAGCTGTTATTTGATTCACCAGCTGAAATACCTTTAGAGATAATTGTACTCTTGGTGTTCTTGCCAAGGTGAATCATTTTTGTACCCGTATCAGCTTGTTGCTTGTTTGTTGTAACGGCTACGGAATAAAACTCGCCAACGGAATTATCACCCTGAAGAATTACAGAAGGATATTTGACTGTAATAGCAGAACCTGTCTCAAGTTGAGTCCAGGATATTTTAGAGTTATTTCCCTTACAGATACCACGCTTAGTTACCAGATTATAGATACCGCCTTTACCATCTTTGTCACCTGAGTACCAGTTCTGAATTGTTGAATATTTGATTTCTGCATTGTCCATGGCAACAAGTTCAACAACAGCAGCGTGAAGTTGATTTTTATCGTACATAGGTGCAGTACATCCTTCCAGATAACTGACATAACTATTTTCTTCACAGATGATTAGTGTACGCTCAAACTGACCTGATTCCATGTTATTGATACGGAAATAGGTAGATAGCTCCATTGGGCTAATGGTATCCTTTGGGACATATGTAAATGAACCATCAGAAAATACTGCTGAATTAAGAGCTGAATAGTAATTGTCTCTAATCGGAACAACAGAACCCATATATTTTTTTACTAACTCAGGGTATTTCTGTACAGCTTCAGAAATTGAACAAAAAATCACACCGGCCTCAGCCAGTTTTTCTTTGAATGTGGTAAAGATTGACACTGAATCAAATACAGCATCAACTGCAACACCCGCTAGCATCTTCTGTTCATCAAGCGGAATGCCTAGTTTTTCATAGGTTTCAAGGATATTAGGATCTACCTGATCAAGACTCTCAAGTTCTGGCTTCTGCTTGGGGGCAGAATAAAAAATCATATTTTCATAGTCCGGTTTTTCGAACTCAACATTTGCCCATTCAGGTTCTTCCATTTCCAACCAAGCTTTAAAAGCCTTTAGACGGAATTCTAACATCCATTCAGGTTCATTCTTTCTAGCCGATATCTCCCTGATTACATCTTCATTGAGTCCCCGAGGGAATTCCTCATACTCAACATCAGTGGTGAAGCCGTACTTATACTCTTCACCGATCATCGATTCGAGCTCTTTGATCTCTTCGCTCATTCTACCCTTTTTAGTAGTTATAATTGTGTTTGCAGCATAACACAACAGTGTGTTATAGCGTTCGAATAATTGCCGTTGTTTAGACTGAGTAAATATAGTGATTTAATAGCACTCTCCGAAGCCATGACTCATTCAAAAAATCTATCAATACTATTTGGTAATGACTATGATCTAAGACATTAGGATGCAAACACAACAGGTATCTACAATATCAGTCCAGCTACACCCTCTTGATAGATCCATCATTGGCTTATTTAACCCCTGAATTATTGGGCCTGTTGCCTTAGCTCCAGCCAATCGTTCTGTAATTTTGTACCCAATATTTGCCGCATCCAAATTTGGGAATATAAACACGTTGGTATTACCTGCTAATGGTGATTTAGGAGCTTTTCTTCTTGCTATTGATTCACTTATGGCAGCATCAAATTGTAATTCACCATCTACTAAAAGTTCAGGATTCTTAGATTTAATTAAAGCTAGTGTATTTGTAACAAGACTAACACGCTCATGTTCAGCGCTGCCGTGTGTAGAATATGAAAGCAAGGCAACTCTTGGTTCAGAATTGGTTAGCTTCTTATGTGTTTCTGCAGAGTCAATGGCGATAGTCGAAAGCTGTTTCATATCGGGATACGGTATAACTGCAGCATCACCATAAGTAAATACCCTTCCGTCATCGAAGCTCATCAAAAATATACTCGAAACAACATCAGAATCTGTCTTTAAACCGATTACTTGTATGGCAGCTTTCAATACGTCCCCCGTTGTGGATACAGATCCAGCAACACAACCATCAACTTCATCTAATTGAAGCATACAGGCTCCAAAGTAAAGAGGGTCTTTTACTATTTCACCAGCCTGAGATTTAGTAAGCCCCTTATGCTTTCTTTTTTCGTAGAAATAGTCAGCAAAATGGGATAACCTATGATCACCCTCTGTGTTGATAATATCTATTCTTGGGTCTAATCGGATATCATTTTCATCGGCATGCTCAATAATCGACTTATTATTTCCATACAGTAGCTTTATACTGCAGATTCCATTTTCAACTAGAAAATTAGCAGCTTTTATAACACGGATGTCTGTACCTCTTGGTAAAACAAGTGTCTTCCTCTTCTCAGCTGCTCTGGTTCTGATATCTGTAAGGACGTCCATATTTTCTATATGAGTAAGATTAATGATATACAGGCAATAATCAGCCCAATCCAGCGAAATGTATCTAGTTTATCATCCCATCTGAATATACCAATCAAGGTGCTTCCTATTACAACAGATATATTTAGCACTGGGAATACTATTGCTGCATTAAGGTCACTTAATGCATATAAAAGAAACACAGTAGAATACAGGTTTATAACACCGAGCGATAAACCATATTTAAGCTCGGTTTTGCATGGTTTAGCATTCTTTTTAAAAGTCAGATATCCTATACCAAATAAAAAAGAGCTCAAAAAGAGTATTGATGTAAACCAACTTTCTGAAAGCACCTCACTGTAAGTTACTTCATAATGTTTTAGCAGTATGTCATTAAAGCCTGTAAACAAGAACAACATTATTAGAAGTATTGATTGAGCATTTGGTTTATGTAGAGCGCTATTTTTTTGCTTTACAATGAGTATTAAGGCTACTAAAACAAGTACAATACCAATAGTTTGCCCGAAATTAATTATTTCATCGAAGTAGAATAAACCTGCTATTACGGGTAGAACTAATGAAACCCTCATAGATGTAACTGAAATTCCAACACCATTTATGTGGATAGACCGACTTAGGATTAAAAAAACGGTTATAAACATGCCTCCCAGATAAATGGCTATAAACCATACTGTTACCGGGATGCTTGATGGAATAAAAGGTTCATTAAGTGAAATTGCTTGAACAACAGATACAATTGAAGCAGATAAATAATTGTATGTGATTACTTTAGTTCTGTCTAGCTTTTTGTACTCCGTAGTTTTTAATAAATGAGCTAACCCAACAGAACACAGAATAGCCAGTATTATATAGATCCAAGCCATTATTGAGCCAGATCTATTTCCTGATTACCAAAGAAGATGATTTCTTGAGGTATATTGAACAGTCTTCTTGAGGTATATGATACATTCCTGTTCAGATGATTCAATATTTCAGAAATTTGGGTATTCCCTTCTTTTAGTGCTTCAGCTATGAAATAAGGAAAAATAAAATGCCTTTTCTGTTCCCCATAAGCTGACATATAAACGGAAGAGGTATCTCCGAATCTATTTCCAAATATGATTGCTGAATTAGGATTGCCTTCAAGTAATGTGTTAGCAAGGTTTACTAGATTGTAAGACTTGTTAGGACTCCTGGAAAAATCTATATCTATAAATAGGAGCATGGATTTGGATTCAATTTTACCCAGAACATCGAATAAGTTTTCAAGATTTACAGCTGCTTCTATATTCTCTAGACCATTGATGTTCAACAGGTATGGAATTCCATCTATTACTGCGCCATTTCCAGCGATATAAACCAGCCCAATTGATTCTTCGTTTAAAACACTATTCGCAAAATCGTTATAGCCTCGAACCACTTGTTGATTTGAATCAAAATCATAAACAGTTGATATACGATACTCTCTAACTCCCAGGCCATCAGTAAAGTAAGATTCCATAAGTCGGCCATCTCGACGAACGTAGGTTCGTTCACTGCCAGGAGTTCTATAATTTTCATTTGCGATAATTAGAGCAGCTCTTTCCGGTGTTGCCGGATACAGCGTAGGTATATTGGATTCAATGTCAATATTACCAAATGGAACTACCGGTACCTCAATTACAGAGATACGCTGAGCAAAATCTGAAGGTCTCCAAATTATATTTATATCATCTGTAGATATATAACTTTCATAGGTACCATACTTTACTTTTGTCCATAGTTGAGATACTTCAATTAATTCAAGCTGACTTCCCTGAGCAAGGTCAATAAGTACATTATCGCTATTGATTTCAGCCTCATTTCTTAAGGGACTAATTTCTTCTTTTACTTCAGCAAAGGCTTGAAAAACAGAAGAAACGGGAACATTGTAATTACTAATTTTACCCTTTCTAATGAATTCTATTCTGAACTGGTCATCAGGATCTGAGGAATAGTTAACTGGTTGAATTTCTGCTGCCAGATTTATCTCAATGCTTCCATCAGTAAAATCTCTTTCTGTTCGTGGTGCTACAATATCACCTTCATAATAGACTGTAACAGCTACTTTTTCCTCAAGTTCACCCGCTATTCTGACTGTATCAATCCGAAGTTCCGAACCTGATTCTCTAAGTAAACGGCGCTCACCAGTGATATTAGGCTCTCCTACCGGTTTTGAGTTTAATAAGCCTAGTGTAACTAATAATGCGCCTGTTGTATTAAGCGCAAGAGACTGTGTCTTTGATAAGCTATTCTCAAATTCGGTTGTATTTGCTGCATAAAACGAGGCTGAGGCGCCCAAAAGACCGAATAGCATATAACCTAAACGTGGTTGATAACGCTGAATAGACCTCTCAACCTCAATTTTCTTTTTATACTCATATTCATTTCTGCTGAATAGCGCGATTTTAAGCACAGGTCTTGTCGGTGAGACTTGATCAACTTGAGAGATAAATTCCTCTGAATTCAAGAGGCTGAAGTCAGAATTATCCACTTTTTCCTGATCCGTTACAGACCATTTTGTAACAGAACAACCATTTAGTATAAATAGTAATAACAGCGTTAATATGGGAAGAAGCTTATTCAATAAAGATTGATCAAAAGTTTATTACTCCACCAAAGCCAACGACTTGCCGAAATTTAAAATTGTCTTCACCTGTTAATGGGTAAGATAACCAAAATGGTACTTCGTACCTTATTATAAATCCGCGTCTATTGCCTAGCCAGTCAGGGATATTAACGTCCAAAAGGAAACCTAATCCGGCGTTTGCTACAACATCATCCAATATGACTTCAGTACTACTTGTAGATAACACTTCTCTATTTCTTACTGAATTGCTTAGTGATCCAACATCTGTAAATAAATAACTATCAAACTTTACTAAGTCACCGATATACTGAATGCTATTCAACCAATTATCTATAGGGTTAATAAATGATAATTCTGTATTTAGTGCCCCTACTCTCTGATACGAGAAACTGTTGTTATTTCTTATTAGGAAATAATCATGCTCATTATAACCTCGTAATCCTGCTCCGCCACTATATTGTATGTTTCCTTTATCAAGCCATTGAGAAGGAATAGTTCCATTAGCTCTGAAGAAGGGACTATTTATCCAGTTTTCAGTTGGTGCATTAGCTAGTGGGAACGAGTATTGTACTGGTAAACCGGATGTACCTACACCGACATATATTCGATTTCTAAGTTCAAAATACCCTAATCGGTAGCTATGATTGAGTTCAATATTTCCAGTAGAAAACGGTCTAGAACCTGAATTGTCATAGATATTATGAGCCAAATTAAGTTCAATACGTAATCTAGAAACATCATAAACTCTACTAAGCTGCATATTCAATGATACAATATCATTGCGTAGAGTCTCCCACATTACGGGTTCATATAAATAATCTTCTTCAAAAAACTCTTCGGTTCTTAGACCGACTGAAAAACTGAACACATTATCGTCTTTAAATAGATCAACATATCTTTTAGATATTGCTACTTGATGGCGTGTTAAACCAGCTCTTGAAAATGATGTTAGATTTATATCAGCAAAGGAATCCAGTATTGAAGCTGCGTCTATAATTTTTGCGTAAGAGGCATAATATGACAAGGTTTGGTTTTCATTTATTGTATGAAACCAAATCCCGGCGTTGATTAGTTGATCGTCATTAATATCCAGTACTTCTCTGCCTTCAAAAACAATACCCAATCGAACGCCATCTATGCCGTTGTACCAGATATCTGGTCTTAGGCTGGAATCATAGTATTTATATTCCTGAGCCTTAACGGGTAAACTGGCCAGTAAAAGAAATAAAAATGCTATGAAATATCGATGTTCCACTCAGGTAATAACTGATTTTCACTGATTATATGATGTATCAGTTTCATTAATCTCTGTTGCTCAGGCCAATGAATATAAAGTGGAATGTCTTCAACGCTAATCCATTTATATTTTTGATGTTCATCATCAAGCTCAGGGATACTTTTCTCCTGTACTTCCGCTGCAAATGCTGGTATTTGATGAATCAGATCATGTTTAGCCTCATAAAACTGATTAATTGAAGGTACAGTCCAAAAATGGACGGGAATCAAGCCTGTTTCTTCTTTTAACTCTCTTAATGCTGCTTGCCAATGAGTTTCATGATCCTTCACTTTACCACCTATCATCCTCCATTGATCCGCATAGATCTTGGATTTGGATCTAAGCAAGATCAAAAATTGAATCTGATCCCCTACTTTCTTGTAGGCATAAAGGTCAATGAGCTTATTCACAAGCCAGTTTTAGCCAATTTCTATTTTCTTTACTTCGAGATGTAAGGTTCCAGCTGGTACAGTAACCTCTACAATATCACCAACTTCTTTGCCTAGTAGCGCCGAACCTATAGGAGAATCCACAGAAATTTTACCACTGGCGAAGTCCGCTTCATCTTTACCTACCAATATGTAACTCATTTCCTTCTTCATCTTCACATTAAGGATGGTCACTTTAGACATTAGATAAACTTTGGAAGTATCCATATTTTTGGTATCCAGGATTTTTGCTGTAGCTAATGTGTTTTCAAGTTCCTGAATCCTTGTTTCCAGATGCCCTTGAGCTTCTTTTGCTGCATCATATTCTGCATTTTCACTTAGATCGCCCTTTGCTCTTGCTTCAGCAATGTCGTCAGCGATTTCACGACGTCCGCGCGTTTTTAAGTCTCTTAATTCTGCATCTAGCTTATCGTAACCTTCTTGAGATAGATAATTAGCCTTGGCCATAATGTTGTGCTGTCTATAAATGTTCTATAAATAAAAAAAGAAGTGCAGGTCTTACCTGCCCTTCTTAAACTAAGATCAAAATAAGGCGCAAAAGGTTGTTTATCAATTTAAAAGAGTATGACTAGAAAACTAAGCACAAAAGAGATACTCAAGAATAACTTAGACAGGAAGTCTCCTCTTAGAAATGAGAGAATCGTATTATGGGCACATAATATTCGGTCAATGCATAATATTGGTTCAATATTTAGGTCAGCAGATGCTTTTGGAGTAGAACACATACTTTTATCTGGATACTCACCAACACCACCAAGAGCTGAAATCACTAAAACAGCTATTGGGGCCGAAGATTATGTTGATTGGACCTATTATGATGATGCAGAAAGTGCAATAGAATGGTTGAAAAGTAATGATTTTGAATTGTTAGGTCTTGAACAAACCGATAATAGTCTACCACTACCTGAATTTAAATTATCTACTACAACAAAATATTGTTTGGTACTTGGAAATGAAGTTTCAGGAATTGATGATTCCATATTACCTCATTTAAAACATTGTGTAGAAATACCTCAGTTTGGGCAGAAACATTCATTAAACGTCTCTGTGGCAGCTGGAGTTTTGCTCTATTCCGTTCTTCAAAAACTTTGGTCTGATTATGAATGATTATTCATCCAGCCTTTTGTACTTTTCCCGCTTATAATTTGAATGTGATTCATCATTAATGAGTAAAAGAATTTTAGTTACAGCAGCACTTCCTTACGCAAACGGCCCTATTCATCTAGGACATCTAGCAGGTGCATATCTCACCCCAGATTTCTTTGTAAGATATAAACGACTCAAGGGTGAGAATATCTTATTTGTTTGTGGTTCTGATGAACATGGCGTTCCAATTACTATAGCAGCTGAGAAGGAAGGAGTTAAACCTCAAGATATAGTGGATCGATTCCATGAAATGAATAAGAGAGATTTTGCTGATTTTGGAATAAGCTTCGATTATTACGGGAGAACAAGTTCCAAAACTCACAAAGAAACCTCTCAGGAATTTTTCCTCAACCTCGATAAAAAAGGTCTTTTTAAAAAGAAGACTGAAGAACAACTATATGATGCTTCTGCTGATATGTTTCTTCCTGATCGTTATGTAAAAGGAACATGTCCTGTCTGTTCGTTTGAAGAAGCATATGGTGATCAATGCGAGAATTGTGGTTCATCGCTCTCCCCTACAGAACTGATCAACCCGGTTAGTGCATTAAGCGGTGAAAAGCCCGAACTTAAGAAAACAGAGCATTGGTATATTCCTCTAGGTGATATCCAACCTAGTATTGAAACATGGCTTGAATCAAAGACAAACTGGAAGCCTAATGTTATGGGTCAGTGCAAATCATGGCTTAAGGAAGGATTAGCTGACCGTGCTGTAACTAGAGACTTAAACTGGGGGGTTCCTGTCCCATTGGATGGCGCCGATGGAAAAGTTCTTTACGTTTGGTTTGATGCCCCGATTGGATACATCTCAGCTACTAAAGAATGGGCTGCAGAGCAAGGAAATCCAGAACTTTGGAAAACTTATTGGCAGGATGATGATACTACTCTTTATCACTTTATTGGAAAAGATAATATAGTTTTTCACTGCATTATGTTCCCGGGTATGTTAATGGAGCATGGGTCATACATTCTTCCTGAAAATGTGCCCGCGAATGAATTTTTGAATCTTGAGGGTAAAAAACTATCCACTTCTAGAGGTTGGGCTGTTTGGCTAAGAGAGTACTTAGATGAGTTTGAACCTGATCTTCTTCGATATGCGCTTGGATCCATTTTACCGGAAACAAAGGACTCAGATTTCTCTTGGAAAGATTTTCAAGCTCGCGTAAATAACGAGCTCGCTGATGTTCTGGGCAATTTCATTTTCAGAACTTTGTCTTTCACTGAAAAATTTGCAGATGCTAAAGTTCCTGAATTATCAAATCCCTCCGACCTTGATAGTGAAACTCTAAATAATATTCTTATACAAAAAGATAAAATTGAGAAGGCTTACGATGATTTCAAATTCCGGGATGTCATTCAGGAATCAATGCAATTAGCGCGTATTGGTAATCAGTATTTTACAAAAACGGAGCCCTGGAAAAGTAGAAAAGAAAATCCCGAAGCATGTAATAATACACTTCATGTTAGTTTACAGTTATGTGCAGCTTTAAGTGTTCTCTTTCATCCTATTTTGCCAAATAAAATGAATAGCCTAAAAGAGCAAATTGGACTGAAATCAGATAACAGATGGGATGAAATAAGCAAAAATATGCTGGTTGCAGGCTCAACTATTCAACCGGGTGAGATCTTATTTGCAAAAATTGAAGACGAAAAAATTGACAAACAGATACAGAAATTGATGGAAAGAGTTCAAGATTCTGATAAAGAAATAAACTTACCCCCTCTTAAAAAAGACATGCAATTCGAGGATTTCTTAAAACTTGACCTGCGTCCTGGTGTTATTAAACATGCTGAAAAGGTAGAAAAATCAAATAAGCTGTATAAGCTAAGAGTTGATATAGGACTTGAAGTAAGAACTATCGTTTCTGGTATTGCTAAACACTTCGAAGTTGACGAGTTAATAGGTCAACAGGTAGTTGTTGTTGCAAATCTTGCACCAAAGAAATTAATGGGAATAGAGAGCCAGGGTATGATTTTAATGGCTGAAACTGAAGATGGTGCCTTAAAGTTTTTATCCACAGACGCACCATCAGGGAGCCAGATATCCTAAATTTTACTTGAAAAAATTAAGTGACCATATCCCTCTTGGTAATACGGTAACTGATGAAGGTACTTTCTTTCGATTCTTTTCACCAAAGGCAAAGTTAGTACAGCTGGAAGTAAGTAAGTCTTACACATCGAAACATGTTTCAATACATGAGATGCATCAGGTTGATCAGGGAATATGGTATTTTCATCATCCAGATAACCTTACTGGATACTTTTATGGATATAGGATAACAGCACCTGATACTAAATCAGGTTTTTTTATGGAAACGGATCATCTTATTGCAGATCCTTATAGTCAGCATGTGACAACTAAGAATCATTACCTCCAATATGCTAAAACAAAAATAGTGGATAATGGTTTTGATTGGGAAGGTGATCGCTTCAATACACCAACAGACTACCGTGATTTAATCATTTATGAAGCTCATTTAAAAGATATGTCCGCTCACCCTTCAGCAAAAGCTTCAGGAAAGAGTGCTTATTTAGATTTTATTGACTCAAAAGTTGGTGGAATAAATCACCTTAAAAAGCTTGGTGTGAATGCCATAGAGTTTCTTCCTCTTCAAAAGTTTGCATACTTCGAACCCCCATTTAACAAGAGAATTAAATCTGGTATTAAGAATACATGGAACCCTCATTCCATAAATCATTGGGGGTATATGACCTCCTATTATTTCGCTCCTGAAACATTATATGCAAGCGAAGCAAAAACAGATCAGGGTAAAGTAATTGGTCAACAGGAACATGCAATTTATGAATTAAAAACTCTGGTAAAGCAACTCCATAAAGAAGGCTTTACTGTAATCATGGATGTGGTTTATAATCACGCTTCTCATTATGATCTCAACCCTTTAAAATATGCAGCTAAGGAACATTATTTCAGACTAGATCAATTAGGTGGATTTCAGAATGACAGCTGGACGGGTAACGATATTGCTACTGAATCACAGTTTGGAAGAAGACTAATTGTTGAATCTATTAAATACTGGATGCAGGAATTTCATATCGATGGTTTTCGATTTGACCTTGCTGGATTAATTGACTGGAAAACTGTTGATATCATACGTTTAGAGGCTCAGGAAATAAATCCAGATGTAATTTTAATTGCTGAACCCTGGGGCGGGGAATATAAACCTGAAGGTTTTTCAAATCATGGCTGGGCATCGTGGAATGATCGTCTTAGAAACGGAGTAAAAGGTTTAGATCCAGATAATGGTCGTGGTTTTATCTTTGGTGAATGGATACATGGTTTCAATCGCTTTACTCTAGAGAATTTCATCCGTGGCACTCTATCAAATAATGATCATGGTCTCTTTAAAACTTCAGAACACACTGTTAACTACATTGAGGCCCATGATGGCTATACAATTGGAGACTTTATTCGGATAGGTCTGAATAATCTTAATAGGCAGAAAGTGTTCAAGAGTACATCAGAAGCGACTAAAATGAATGAAAATGAGCTTAAGTTAGCAAAGCTTGCCGCTTCATTTCTATTTGTTAGCCAGGGAATCACAATGATTCACTCAGGTCAGGAATGGGGACGGGCTAAAGTTATTCATGATGATCAAGCATTAGATGAAAATGTAGGATTACTTGATCATGATAGTTATAACAAGGACAATCTGACTAACTACTTAAACTTTGATGACCTTAAACTCAATCAGGATCTTTTCGATTACTACAAAGGATTAATCTTGATGAGGAAGTCATCCCCTGCTCTAAGAAAAGCACGACCGGACCAGATTAATTTCAAAGTCTATAATGATCCATTACATATTACATTCGAAGTTTATGCTCCGGAAACAGGAGATCCATACTCATATTTTATTTCCATAAATGGATCACCTAATAAAAACCACAATATAATCTTACCCGAAGGTGACTGGGAAATCATTGCTGATGGAGCCCGTTCGGGTAATCACCCTTTTGAATATGTTAAGTATTCATATTTGGTTGAAGCATCATCAACTGTGATATTAAGAAGGTTGCGTAATATCAAAGCTTGAAATATTTTAGGGGCTTTTAAAATGATCAGTAATCATACACTTATTTAATAGGAGTACTACTTGGCATCACCTACATCAACTACAGACCGTGGAAGCTGGAATTCAAAACTTGGTTTCATATTAGCAGCCGCTGGCTCAGCTGTGGGACTAGGAAATATCTGGGGATTCCCAACACAAGTTGCTTCTAATGGTGGCGGCGCATTCTTACTAATTTACCTTTTATGTTCATTTCTAATCGGCTACCCCGTTATGGTAGGTGAGCTAACAATGGGCAGAAAAACAGGAAAAAATCCATTTGGAGCATTCAAAGCACTTAAACCCGGGAGTAAATTTTATCCACTTATTGGTTTATGGGGAGTTATTTGTGGGGTGATGATCTTGTCATTCTATACAGTAATTGCCGGTTGGGCATTTAGCTATGTTTTTTCAGAGCTATTCTTTTTCCTTGATATGAATGAACTCTCTGTCTGGTTTAGCAGTACTGGAAATGGAGTCTTAAGTGCTGCATTGGCAACCCTCTTCATGGTTGCTACGGTAATGGTCATCACAGGAGGTGTTAGTGGTGGTATTGAGAGAACAACAAAGACTTTAATGCCACTTTTGATTGGAATCCTATTAGTCTTAATTGGTTATGTATTGTTCCAGCCTGGTGCTAGAGAAGGTATAGTTAATTATTTGTACCCAGACTTTTCAACCATCACACCTTCTTTAATTTTCGATGCAATGGGTCAGGCCTTCTTTTCTCTTTCATTGGGTATGGGGGCTTTAATCACCTATGGATCTTATTTGAGTAAGAAAGAAAATATTCCAAGTGCTGCTGCATTTGTAACCTTTGCTGATGTAGGAATCGCATTTTTAGCTGGATTCTTGATCATTCCGGCTATGTACATGGCTCAAAATGCAGGTGTTCAGATATTCTCTGAAAGTGGAGAACTTATAGAGTCAACAACTCTGGTTTTTCAAGTACTTCCAGAACTTTTCCATAATATTGGAATGCCCGTTGGATTAATTTTCGGTGTTACTTTTTTCTTCCTTCTAAGTATTGCAGCCTTAACATCTACTATATCACTTCTAGAGGTTCCTGTAGCTTATGCTATTGATGAATATGGCTGGAAAAGAAAAAATGCAGCTCGTATCGTTGGTGGTGGAATTCTAGCTATTAGTGTCTTAATTGCCTTCAATCAGGGCTTGATTGGTGTATTTGTGAATATTTTCAATAATATTGGACTACCACTAGGTGGATTCTTGATATGTTATTTCATTGCATTTGTATGGAAAACAGACAATGCCATTGAAGAAATGGAACATGGTTATGATAATGTCCGTCAATCTTTATTCGGAAAAGTTTGGCCATGGTTTATCAAAATCATCTGCCCTATTGCTATTCTGTACGTACTAGTTCAGAAGTTGATTGAAACTTTCGGATAGTTCTTGTTATCCAAATCAGTAGATGGTATTTTTGCTGAAATTTAAAAGCGGAGGCACACCTTAATGGCAAAAATTTCAACGTCCGATTTCAGAAATGGGCTTGTCCTTAACATGGATGGCGAGCTCTATTCTATCGTTGAATTTCAACACGTTAAACCTGGTAAAGGCCCTGCATTTGTGCGAACTAAGCTCAAAGGCCTTTTAAATGGTAAAAATATTGATAAAACCTGGAGATCAGGAGAAAACTCGGAATCAGTAAGAGTTGAGCGCCATGATTACCAGTACCTATATACAGACGGACAACTCTATTTTTTCATGAATAATGATACCTATGAACAAATAGGTGTATCTGCAAATCAGGTTGAGAAAACGGATTTCTTAGTTGAGGGTCAGAATTGTTCTATCCTTTTTAATGCAGATGATGACCAGGTACTCTATGCAACACCTCCTGATCATATAGTGGTAGCTGTTGCTCAAACAGATCCCGGCGTTAAGGGTGACACTGCTCAAGGTGGGTCCAAACCTGCGACACTTGAATCGGGTGCTGTTATACAAGTACCACTCTTTATTAATGAAGGGGAAAAAATTCGAGTTGATACAAGAACATCAACATACATTGAACGCGCTAAATAATTAACGATATGGATTTAAAACAAATTAAAGCCATCATTGACCTTATTTCGGAAAGTGATGTAAATGAAGTTTCAATTGAAGAAGGTGAATTTAAGATTAAAGTAAAAAAGCAGGGTGATGTTCAAACTGTGTCTTATTCACAACCCGTTTCAGCCCCAGCACCTCAAGCAGCTCCTGCTCCTGCTGTAGCAGCACCAGCAGCAGCAACACAAGCTGAACCTGAACCTACCTCCTCTGGTGATACTTTGAAATCACCTATTGTTGGAACATTCTATGAAGCATCTTCACCTGGAGCAGATCCATTTGTGAAAATTGGTGACACTGTTAAAAAAGGCCAGACTCTTTGCATAGTTGAAGCGATGAAGATCATGAATGAAATTGAGTCTGAATTCAGTGGTAAAATTGAACAAATCTTAGTTTCTGATGGTCAAGCCGTTGAATTCGATCAACCTTTATACATTATTAGTAAAGGGTAAATAACGTATGTTTAAAAAAATCCTCATTGCAAACCGAGGAGAAATAGCACTTCGAATTATCCGTTCCTGTAAAGAAATGGGAATTAAGACTGTTGCTGTTTACTCCACAGCTGATGAAGACTCTTTACACGTAAAATTCGCTGATGAGGCTGTATGTATCGGACCTCCGGCAAGTAAAGACAGCTATCTGAAAATCCAGAGTATTTTAGCAGCTGCAGAAATAACAAATGCTGAAGCTATTCATCCCGGTTATGGTTTTCTTGCAGAGAATGCTGAGTTTTCCAGAATCTGTACTGAACATGACTTGAAATTCATTGGTCCATCTCCTGAAGCTATCTCAAAAATGGGTGATAAAGCTGTTGCTAAAGCAACGATGATCAATAATAAAGTTCCGGTTGTTCCAGGTAGCGATGGCGTAGTAGATACTTTTGAAGACGCTAAGAAAGTTGTTGATGAAATAGGTTTTCCAGTAATGATTAAGGCGTCAGCTGGTGGCGGTGGTCGTGGTATGCGCTTTGTTATGGACGAAAGCGAGTTCAAGAAAAGCTTTGAAATGTGTCGAAATGAGGCAGAAACAGCCTTCAATAATCCTGAAGTTTATATAGAACGCTTTGTTCAGAACCCACATCATGTTGAAATTCAGGTTCTTGCAGATCAGCATGGAAATGTGATCCATTTAGGAGAGCGTGATTGTTCCCTACAAAGAAGGCATCAAAAAATTCTTGAAGAGGCGCCCTCTCCTCTTATGACTCCTGAACTAAGGAAAGCAATGGGTGATGCAGCCATCAATGCTGCTAGATCGGTTAATTATGAAGGTGCGGGGACTGTAGAATTTCTTGTTGATAAGGATAAGAAATTCTACTTCATGGAAATGAATACCCGAATCCAGGTTGAGCATCCGGTTACCGAAGAAGTAACGGGCTTTGACCTTATAGCCGAGCAGATTAAAGTAGCCTATGGCGAAAAAATTGATCCTACAATTCCCGAAATGGAAGGTCATGCTATCGAATGCAGAATTAATGCAGAAGATCCTGAGCATAACTTCCGTCCTTCTGCAGGTCAGATTACAGTATTCCATCCACCTGGTGGACACGGTGTTCGATTAGATACCCATGTTTATTCAGGATACAGAATTCCCCCATATTACGATTCAATGATTGCTAAATTGATAGTATCAGCGCCAACCAGATACGAGGCGATCAAAAAAATGAAGCGTGCTCTAGAGGAATTTGTGATTGAAGGGATTAAAACGAATATCCACTATCAGTTTCAATTAATGGATGATGAAAATTTTATAAAAGGTGATTTTGATACTAAATACCTTGAAAACCAATTTAATTATAAACCAAAAGCCGCAAACTAAGTATGAATTTCCCAGCTGATTTAAAGTATACGCGTGAACACGAATGGATTAAAGACAATGGCGATGGAACAGCTACTGTCGGAATTACTGATTTTGCTCAGTCTGAATTAGGTGATATCGTATTTGTTGAATTAGAAGATGTAGGTTTTGATTTCGATAAGGATGATGTTTTTGGTACGATAGAAGCCGTTAAAACAGTATCTGAACTGTTTGCTCCTGTTTCTGGTGAAATAGTAGAAATTAATGAAGATCTTGAAGATGACCCTGAAACAGTGAATTCAGATCCATATGAAGCAGGTTGGTTAGTTAAGATTAAAGTAGCTGATGCTGACGAGCTTAAAGATCTAATGACAGCTGAAGAATATCAGGAGATTGTAGCATAACACATGGAACATGCTCCTAAAGAGTGGATACTCATACTTGATTTCGGTTCACAATACACAAAATTAATAGCGCGAAGACTTCGCGAACATCATGTTTATTGTGAAATACATCCTTTTAATGAGGACTTAAATAATTTTAAAAAATATCCACCTTCTGGAATCATCCTATCCGGTGGTCCAAAAAGTGTTAATGATCCAGATGCTCCCTTTGTGGATATGGATATTCTGAATTGGGGTATACCAATTCTTGGAGTTTGTTATGGTTTACAATTATTAGCTCACACTGAAATCCCTAATAGTGTAGATAAAGCTGAGAAAAGAGAATTTGGGAGAGCCCATCTATTAATTGATGATGATTCAACTCTGCTTCGCGGTATACCTAATGAATGCATAGTTTGGATGAGCCACGGTGATCATATTCACCAACTTTCGGATAATTATTCCATTATAGCCCATACTTCAAACGCTTCTGTTGCTGCAGTAAAACACAATGAAAAAGAAGTTTATGGAGTACAATTCCATCCGGAAGTAGTTCATACTGAATTTGGTAGTGAGATTTTAAAGAACTTTGTTACTGAAGTATGTCAATTACATGGTACATGGACCTCTGCCTCCTTTATTGAAACACAAATCGATTATATCAAAAAAACTGTAGGTGACGATAAAGTCCTATGTGCTTTATCAGGAGGTGTTGATTCAACTGTTGTGGCAACATTATTACATAAAGCTATAGGTGATCAACTACAGTGTTTATTTGTTGATAATGGACTTTTAAGGAAGGATGAATTCAATCAGGTAATGGAACTCTATACTAGAGATCTACACCTCCCTGTTAAAGGAGTAAATGCTTCTGAACTATTTTTGAATAGATTG